>JACCRA010000153.1 GCA_013813825.1 Pyrinomonadaceae bacterium
TACATTGCGTTGCTACACAACAACTTCATCAGAATGCCGGCGATGGTGATGTACCGGCGCGCCGCTTTCAACGCCGTCGGCGAGTTTAGTCTCTTCGCGGATCACTCGTGTGATTACGATCTTTATCTCCGCATCGCCCGCCGATTCCCGGTTCATTACCATGACAAGGTCGTCGCGGAGTATCGCGTGCATGAGGCGAACACCTCGCACAAGTCCGCCGTCATGTTAAGGTCCACGATGAGAGTGTACCGGGAGCAATGGAAGTATGTGAAAGGAAATAAGCGGCTTGAGGAGGCGTACAAACGGGGGGCTGAAATTTGGCAAAACCGCTACGGTGAAGAACTAATCACGAAGCTCCGCGCCGACGTGCGAAAGGCCGGGCGCGACGGGTGGCGGCAACTACTTGCAGAAGCGTTGACACTGTTGCGTTATAGTCCACAAGTGTTTGCTAAACACGCTAAGCAGAAGCTGTTAGTTACCGTTTTGGGCGTCAAACACTAACCCCTTTATTAAAGAGGGACTTTCAGTTTGCGGCCGGCTGTAAGTGCCCCCTCTTCTGTCCTACCCGTGCGTTCCTGAATCAACTTATGAAAATTATTCGTTAATCGGAGTATAGCTTGACCGTAAAGCGAAGGTGTCGCTATATCGCTCCTAACTAAAAAGTCGTTTGAGGCGGAAAAAAGTTCAGGCGATTCGGCAAATTGCCGGGCCTTCAGTTCATTTCCGTTGCAGCAGACCGGTAGTTTTTTATGAATCAGAATCAAGCCAGCCGGGAGTTTGATGTTACAGTTGTGATGTGTACGTACAACCGGTGCGCGATGCTGCCGGACGCCCTCGAAAGCGTGCTCGCGCAGGACACGGGCGACGTCCGATACGAGTTGATCGTCATCGATAACAACTCTCCCGACAAAACGCGCGAAGTCGTCGAGTCGTTCATCAAACGCGGCCATCAGCACCTGCGCTATGTGTTCGAGGGCAAACAAGGATTGTCACACGCGCGCAACGCCGGGATCGCTCTGGCGCAGTCGCCTTTCATCGCATTCACGGATGATGACGTGCGGGTGGCGAAGGATTGGGTAGTGCAGATCAAACGCGCGTTTGATGAGCATCCGGAAGTTGACTACGTGGGAGGTAAGGTGCTACCGATGTGGGGAGAGGTGGTGCCCGCGTGGCTGACCGATGTCCACTGGTCGCCACTCGCAATCGTGGATTACGGCGATAAATCTATTTACTTCAACCCTGCCTTCCCGCGCTGCCTGGTCGGTGCCAATGTCGCGTTCCGGCGCACGGTCTTTGATGAGATCGGGTTATTCACGCCGGACTTTCAGCGCGTCAAAGAGCATATCGGTTCGACGGAAGACCACGAGCATCAGCTTCGCATCTGGCGGGCGGGGAAACAAGGGTTGTACGTGCCGGGCATCGTGGTCAGCGCCGAGGTGCAGGCCGAGCGTTTGACGAAGGCTTATCATCGCCGGTGGCACACGGGGCACGGACATTACTGCGCCATGATGAGAATCGAAGAAATCTCGATGCCGGATGGAACTTTGGGAGATGAACGTCCGGGCACGGCAAAGCTTTTCGGCGTAGCCGGTTACACCCTTCGCGACTTGATCGGGAACGGAGCAAAGTGGGTGGCCGCTTTATTAAGCAGACAGGAAAGTATAGCCTTACGGCATGAGAATCGGGTGCGCTACCTGACGAGTTACGTCCGTCAGCGGTACAAGGAAACTGTGACTCAACAACGACATGCGCCGGTAGCGGAAGTCGTCGCTTTCACCAAAGCCGTCTTGCACAAAAAGGTGCAAGGTTCGTGATTGATGCCGGCAAGCAGCGACAGCCTCCAGACAAGCCGGAAATTACAATGAGAAAAGTGCTCGCAACAACCCATGAGGTCCTGTCGCGCAAGGCGCTGTTGCCGCTGTGGCGCTGGCAGCGCGTGGTCAGGCCCTCGCGGCGCGCGCCGGTGCTGGCGTATTACGACGGCCTGAGATTTCGCCGCCATGCGCTTCAGTGGGGCGTCGAGCAAAAGCGCGCGTGGATGCTCGACCGCCTCAGATTCGCGGCGCGGCGGGCAGCGCGCGAGACAACTTACTACCGCGAGTTGTTCACGCGCATCGGTTTTGATCCGCGAGTTGATTTTACTTTTGCGGATTTCGCGCGGTTGCCCGTCCTCGAACGGGATGAGGTGCGGCGGGCGGGGCCGGAGTTGATTTCGTCAATTGTGCCACCGGCGGCGCTGCGGAAAGATGCCACCGGCGGCTCGAGCGGCGTGCCGACGGAGATTTGGCTGGGTCCCGAAGAGTTAGGCTGGCGCGAAAGCGGCCTCGAATTTCCGCTCGAACAAGCCGGCGTGCCGACGGGGACGGCGACCGGGTTTTTCTGGGGCCATCATCTCGACCCACTGGCGCGCGACAGTTTCCTGAAACGCTATCACGACTTTGAGACCAACAGCCGCTGGTTCGATTGCTTCCGTTTGTCGCCCGAAGTCCTCGACCGCTATCATCATGAGTTCGAGCGCTGGCGGCCGGCCTGCATTATTGCTTACGCCAGCGCGCTCGGCGCACTGGCCGAACACGTCGCGGAGCAAGGCTATCGGCCATCGTACCCGACGCGCTGCTTCGTCACCGGGGCCGAAAAACTGATCCCGAAGCACCGGGAAATGATTGAACGAAGTTTCGGCTGGCCGGTCCATGAACGCTACGGCAGTCGTGATGCCGGCCTGATGGGGTTTCAGACAGCGCCGGGCCGCACGCTCGATTACGACATCGACTGGGCCAACGTGCTGTTGGAGCCGGAGACCACTGATGAGGAGTCGGGCATTCTCGTCACCAAACTGCACGCCGACGGGATGCCGATGCTGCGCTACCGCATCGGCGATGTCGGGCGGTTTACGGAAGACAGCGGCCCCGGCCAGCCGACCTTCGTGCTGCGCGAGGTGCTAGGC
>JACCRA010000200.1 GCA_013813825.1 Pyrinomonadaceae bacterium
TGATGTTGATCGTGTCGGCTGAAAGACGTTTAGCGGCGATCTCGAACGAGGTGCGCGTGCGCGTCGAAGGCTCGAAGAAAAGATTGATCACGGTGCGCCCGCGCAAGGTCGGAACTTTTTTGATCTCGCGCTCGGCGATGTCACGGAAGGATTCAGCGGTGTCGAGAAAGGAGTTGATCTCCTCCGGCGTCAGTTCACGGATGCCGAGCAGGTGTTTGACGTTCGTCCTCATACCCTTTAGCGGAATTCACCGGGAGTTACGGGGAAGTCTGACTTTCATTTTATACCTAAGAAAAAAGCGACCAATCAGGGGTCGCTCTTCAGAAACTTACGCTCATGCGGGGCGTTCGACGATGACGACGCCTTCATCTTCATCAAATTCCTGAAGCAAGACCTTGATGATCTCGCTCTTCTTCGTCGGCACAAACTTGCCGACGTAATCCGCTTGAATCGGCAACTCGTGGTGCTCTTTGCCGCGATCAATCAGGACGGCAAGTTGTACGCGGCGCGGGCGACCAAAGTCAATGAGTTGATCGAGCGCGGCGCGAATCGTGCGCCCCGTGTAGAGCACGTCGTCCACGAGCACGATGTTGCGCTGCTCGACCGAGACGGGAAGCTCCGTGCGATTGACAATCGGATTGGCGCCGACGGTCGAGAGATCGTCGCGGTAGAGCGTGATGTCTAAAATGCCGACGGGCGGGCGTTCGCCTTCGAGGTCGTTGATTTTGTCGGCGAGGCGTTCGGCGAGCGGCACGCCGCGCCGACGGATGCCGATCAAATAGAGATCGCTCGCGCCGTGATTCTCTTCCACGATTTCGGAAGCGAGGCGCGACAGCGCGCGGTTCATCCGCGCCGCATCCATAATGCGCGTTTTCTCAACGAAGTCCATGCGTGCGGGATACTAGCACAACGGCGGAATGAGAAGAAAGCGCGAAACAATTTCCTTCACCGCGTCCCTGCGACGCTGCAACAATCAAGGGTATAATCACCATTCCTTAACCGAGCGCGGAAGATGACCACACAACTAAGCTTTATCGAACTGACTAGACACATCAGCCCCCTACGCGGCTACGCCACAGTTCCTCTTTTCGACGCCCATATCTGGCCGCTGCTGCTGCGTCATGCCGATTCGATCAGCGAGACGTTTCTTTTTTTCAACTCGCGTTGGTCGGGAAGCAAAAAAAGTTTCGCTGGCGGAGAGACGATCTCGACTAACATCGTTTCGGTCGGCTCGCTTGAAGAATTGTCGCCGAACGGGTTTAGGGAGATCGAGCGCCGGATCGGGATGGGATACTTCAACGTGCTCTTCAGAATTGAACGGACGAGTCGGTTGCTTCCGCAACTCTTCGATTTATGGATCACACACGGCAAAGTCGTCTGGGGTAGAAGCGATGACATCGGACTTAAAAAAGATGAGGCTGAAGAACTTGCACAACTTGTCGCATCTTTAAGCGAAGCGGACGTTATCGCAGCTTTTGGCCATGAAGCCGAACCGTGTTACCTGTTCGGCGTGCGCAAAACTTTAGAAGTTCTGCTGCGTGAATCGAAAGAGTAAGAGTAGAATTATAGAAAGACTTTCGTGCCGGGTATTTTGCACCTTGGAGAGGACGACCGACTTTACCTCGATTTTCTTGACCTTCAGCCGGGCAAGATTGTTCATAGAAGAATAGGATTTAATGGTGAACGGAAGATTGAAGAACCCCGACAGTAGGAATCTCAATCTGTATCTTTAGCGAAACGTGCGTAGTTGCACCAACACCGCCACACAACAAGTCACTGGACGCGAGGCGGAAATAGCTACTTTGTTATCGCGTTGTCTTTTGACCCTTAGCTTGCGTGTAGCGGTTTCCGCCCACGCCAGTTCTGCCGTTATGCTCTATTACCTTTCGTCGGTAACATTTTCAAATTTCCATTAAAACTATTTTTTGCTTGTTCCGGTCAAAGCCGTCGCCGCGCCAAGTCCGATATAGACGCTTCCGGCGAAATAACGCTGCAAGCGTAAAAACTTGAGGTTCTCGCGCAACAAACCTCCAATGCTTCCGGCTAAAACTGCATAAATAGTGTCGCTGAAAAAGCCCAACACAACCAGCACCGCGCCAAAAAATAAAATCTGCATTGGCACCGCTCCACGCTCGACATTGACAAATTGCGGCAGGAAAGAGAAAAAGAACAAAGCGGTTTTCGGATTCAATAACTGAACGACAAACCCTTGATAAAAAACACGACTCAAACTGTCCTCTTTTACTGCTTCCGTTTGAACTAAATTCTCATTGGAGAGCAAAGTCTTGATGCCGAGATAAATCAAATAAGCCGCGCCCGCATATTTGACGGCGTTGAAAGCCAAAGCCGACGACAAGAGCAGAGCCGACACGCCGAAAGCCGCTGCCGCCACATGAAATAATGTGCCGACCTGCACGCCCAAACTCGAAATGATTCCCGCCCCGCGCCCTTGGTTCATGCTGCGGGCGACAATATAGAGCGAATTAGGTCCGGGTATAAAGACCAGAACCAACGCTGCTGTTATGAATAAAATCATTACTGACCAGTCAACCATATCTTTTCGCTCCTCTTTGGAAAGTTTGTTTCGATACCACGATGAAAGCCGCCGAACGACCGAATTCGGTCGCGCATCCGCCAGCATTCTCCTTACGATTTATCTTATTACTATTTCTGACACCAAGTATATCGCATCTCACGCAGGATGAAACTTATCGAGCAAGTCGGCGTGTTCCGATTTGCTCTGCGCGTCAAACCAATGCGGATAAGTCACATAAACTAACTCCGTTTCCTCATCAGCTTGATAAACGACTTTCGAGCCGTTGGTGAGGAAGATAAGCTCGCCCGCCTTTGCCGTTTTCGCTCCATCCGCCGAACGAACGGTGAAAACGCCTTTTGTTACGACGAGAACTTCGTCATATGTAACCGTCCATTCATTACTCTCGCCTTTGTCATAACGGGCGAAGCCGACGCTCATTGTGTCGCTGTTCGACGCATCAACGACATCACCGAGAAATATCTGTTGGTCGCCTGACTGATGCCACGTCGCCGGGTCTTTAATCGTAAAATGTTTCACGCTCATATAATTTTCTCCTTTTCGGTAAATTTCTAACTGTTCGTATTCGACATAAATTTAATCTCTCCGTGCGTTTTTCCGAGCATCTCAACCAAAGACGCGCCTAATTTTTCCAGAGTGTTTTTCGTCTTTTCGTCGGTCATTTCCTCGCCGTCGCCGTCGAATTTATCGCCGACAAACGAAACCGCGATTTCCGCCGACAAAACCTCTACACCGATGCTCATCAACACTCCGCGCAGATGCGCCAGAGAGCGAATGCCGCCGAACGAACCGGGCGAAGCAGTCATAATCGCCGCGAATTTTCCGCGAAAAACCTTGTCCCTTTCGTATTCGTCGCTTGGGCGCGAAGCCCAATCAATCGCGTTTTTGAGTGCCGCCGGAAACGAACCGTTATATTCCGGCGAAGCTATCAGTAACCCGTCATGCTGAGTTAAAAGTCCCTGAAAACGAAGCGCGTTTTCATCAAAGCCGTTTCGTTCGTGGTCGTCGGGGTTGTAAATCGGCATCGGGTAATCGCGCAAATCCACCAAAGTAACTTCCGCGCCCGCTTTTTCCGCACCTTTACCGCCGTTTGTAAAACTCGCTTGGTGAAAGATTTTTCCCGCAAACTTCCCGCGAATGCTAAAATTTTCGTTTTTCTTGACATTTATTTTGATTCCTCAATTCTCGTGTTCCAACTTATTTCAACGCCTTGCCTGCATAATCTTCGATTGTTACTTTTCCTTCGATTTGGTTTCCCGTTTCAAAGGTAATAGAGCCGGAATTAACCCATTGCATCATTTCATAATATGCTTCGGCGTTTCGTTGGCTGCTAAAGGTTTTCAAGCACTGTTTCTGTTTCGACAACTGTTGCAAACTCTTTGTGCAAAGTTGCCAGTGCTGTTCGTGGATTTCTTCTGCCGAATAATGTTTGCCGTTGTGTCCGACAACTTCAAAGGCGGCGGGTGCGGAAGTTACATTCATTGATTTGCGCGATTACCCGATGCCGATTTACAACCCCGACGACCACGAACGAAACGGCTTTGATGAAAACGCGCTTCGTTTTCAGGGACTTTTAAC
>JACCRA010000221.1 GCA_013813825.1 Pyrinomonadaceae bacterium
TTGCCTTCGAGGAGATCGACATCGAACAGCAGGAAGGGGCCGCCGAACACGTCATGCAACTCAACGGCGGCAAGCGCAAAGTCCCGACGTTTGAAGTTGACGGGCGCGCGTTTAATCTTTCGCCCTACGACGAGCGCAAACTGCGCGCCGAGTTGGGTCTCGACTGAAGGAGGAACTATCGCAATGGCTTCAACCGTCTCACGTCCCGCCCCGCCTTCCAATGTCACCCGCCGGCTGGCCCGCGCCGGCGGATGGAAACTTGCGAAGCGTCTGATCAAGCCAATCCCGGTAGTCGGCACAGCGGTTTCGCTTGGTCTGGCGGGCTACGAGATTAGAAAGAAAGGTTTGAAGAACGGCCTCGTTCATGTCGGCCTCGACGTGATACCCATCGTCGGCACGGTCAAAAACGTGGTCGAGATGTTTACCGGCGATCTGCTCCCGGACAAGGACGAGAAGACGTGGCGCAGGCCGTAGATTGTTTAAGAGAATGAGCGCGCGGGGCGAGTGATCCCACTCACCGCCCCGCTTTCTTTGCTGAGCGGTAACGATCTTGATGTTCCGGTGACTTGTTTCCTGCGCTTTGCCAGTTCAGCTATCATCTCATCGACACAGCGCAAAATTCCCGCCGAGTATTTACCCTGCCGGAAGAGTCGCGCCATCCGGTCGCCGATCTGCTTCACCAGAGCGTCCGGTAAATCCGATGTGAGGCTGCTACTAACTTGAACGCGCCATTTGCGATCTTTGACGGCGACCAGTAACAACAATCCGCCTTCTCGTTGGCTGCTTTGATGGCCGACGCTCCAATCGCAGGCAACCGCCAGCGAGTAAGCAAAAATATTCTGAGCGCCGGTGGTGTGAACCGTTACGACCGCGATCTCAATTCCAGAATCTTTTTTCAGGCGGACGAGTCGGCTTTCCAGTCGCTGCTGACTGTCTTCATCGATCACAACGGCGTAATCGTTGACGTGGCCTGCCGGCGACGGCAGCGGATTCTTCAGACCCTCGCATGGATTTTTGTCCTGCTGCGCGCCAATTGGCGGGACGCCAAAAACTGTGAACAGCAACAGCAGCGCCGCCGCAAAAAGCCACGAGTTGCGTGGGACCAAAGTTCGCGGCGGCTTTACTGATCGAGCAGGTCGAGCGAGTCGCATCATGGCTACCTCTAATGTTGGATTGCGTCGCATCGCGGCTACCTCTAATGCTGAATTGCAAAGTAACTTACAGAGCGATGCGTTGATAGCTAAACTTTTCAGATGTCCAACCACGCCTGAATCTTAGCCCGTTCAGTGGAGAGGCAAATCAGGTGTGATTCACATACGTTACCACAACATCGGCAACATTATTGTCCCAGCGTGTTTGCTCTATTAGCGTCATCAATGCCTGCCCGATGCTTAACTATAATGTTGCTCTTCCGAGGTCGTCTTCGATGTTTTTTCATTAGAAACTTGTGGCGCTGGTCTACCAATTAGCTTTAGGGGCGCCGCATAACAAGCCAAATGAGGAGCAGCCGCTATGAGTCATTTGAAGGCTCGCCTGTTTGCATTAGTAATCATCTTGGTCTTTGTCGGATCGACTTATTATAACTGGCAGCATCTGCTCGACGAGGGTCGTTACTCATTGAAACTAGCCACGTTTAGTCCGCTCGGAGTTTTAGCCGGGAGCTTCCTGCTGTTGTTTCCAGAGAAGGGCGGGAAGCCAGAAACGACTAAAGATAAAATAATTGCGATGTTGGTGTTCGGAATCGGGTTGGTGGTGGGACTGTTTAATCTCTATCTAATGGACCCTGGTTTCTTCGGGAAATGAAGGAACCAGAAGATGAAAGATTTGATCCACTCCTCCACCGAACAATTCGATGAAGGTAGCTCGCCAAGCGCTCGCACCTGATCTCAAGCGGTCGGCTGCTAATCTGTCGGCAGTAATGCTTTTTTTGCTTTACGAATTTCAAGTGATGTCTAGTTGGCAAGCACAATGCCTAAACATGAGCGTCCGATTGCTCGTCCGGCGACGAACGTGGGGAGATGATCGGGCAGTCGCGCGCAGAGCGCGTCGTCTCCTGGGTTCACCTGTACTCTGGCAGTGGATTCGGACTCGTGGATTGCACTTGTCGGCAGTTCGGGAGAGCAACGTGTGCGGTGAGTGGCTGCTGCCTGACAACCATCATCACGGAGTGATCTTATATCTCCACGGAGGCGGTTACGTCTCTTGTTCCGCCGCCACTCATCGCCCGATTACGGCGGCTCTCGCACGCTTGAGCAGGTGCCGCGTTTTCAGCCTCAACTACCGTCTCGCTCCCGAATATCGCTTTCCGGCAGCGCTCGACGATGCGGTGGCGGCCTATCAGTGGTTGCTCGATCAAGGTCTGCCAGCCAGCGCCATCTCCTTCGCGGGTGATTCGGCGGGAGGCGGGCTGGTGTTGGGTCTGCTGTTGCGGGCGCGTGATGCCAAACTGCCGCTTCCGGCGTGCGCCGTCTGTTTTTCAGCTTGGACAGACCTTGCCGGAACGGGCGCGTCCATCCGCTCCAACGATGGACGGTGCGCGATGTTCCACACCGAGAACATCGCCGAGTTCGCTATCGCTTATCTCGGCAGCGTCTCACGGTTCGATTCTTATGCGTCGCCGGCGCACGCTGACTTGGACGGATTGCCACCGCTGCTTTTGCAAGTCGGCTCGACAGAACTGCTGTTAGATGATTCACGCCGGGTGCATCACAAAGTTCAAGAACTGAAAGGCAGCAGTAAGTTAGAGATTTACGACAATGTGGCAC
>JACCRA010000228.1 GCA_013813825.1 Pyrinomonadaceae bacterium
CTGCCTTCAGCTATTAGTCTGCCTTCTTACGGATAAAAGCCGGAACGTCGAGATCATCAGAGCGTGTCGGGCTGATGACGGGAGGGCGCGCGGGCAAATCGTCGGTCGTGCTGGGGCGCGGGATGTAGCGCGGCGACGCGGTGGGCAGCGCGTTTGGATTGCCAACCACGCCGAGGACGGCGATGTCCTTGTCGAAGCCGGTGGCGATGACGGTAATCTTCATCTCGTCGCGCAACGTCTCGTCGATCACCGCGCCGAAAATGATGTTAGCGTCTTCGTCCGCCGCCTCGCGGATGATAGTCGAGGCTTCGTTGACTTCGTAGAGCGTCAGATCGCTGCCGCCCGTGATGTTGATCAGCACGCCCTTCGCGCCCTGAATCGAAGCTTCTTCGAGCAGCGGCGAAGAGATGGCTTCCTGCGTCGCGGAGATCGCACGGTTCTCACCGCTCGCGCGCCCCGCGCCCATCAGCGCCAAGCCCATGCCGGCCATGATCGACTTCACGTCCGCGAAGTCAAGGTTGATGAGGCCGGGCACTGTTATCAGATCGCTGATGCCTTGCACGGCTTGGCGCAGCACATCGTCGGCGAGTTTGAAAGAGTCTTGCAACGAGACGTTGCGCTCGACCGTGTGTAGCAAACGCTCGTTCGGGATCGTGATTACGGTATCGACGCACTCGCGCAACTCGCGCAAGCCCTGTTCGGCCTGCAACATGCGGCGCTTGCCCTCGAAGCTAAACGGTTTCGTCACGACGGCCACTGTCAGCGCGTTTAACTCCGTCGCCAGCGAGGCGATGATCGGGGCCGCGCCCGTCCCCGTGCCGCCGCCGAGTCCGGTCGTCACGAACACCATGTCCGCGCCTTCGAGCGCTTCGATGATCTTCTCTGTGTCTTCGAGCGCGGCGTGGCGGCCGACATCAGGATTAGCGCCCGCGCCCAGACCTTTGGTAAGTTTTCCGCCGAGTTGAATCTTGATCGGCGCGCGCGAACGTTTCAGAGCTTGTAGGTCGGTGTTAGCGACCAGAAACTCGATGCCTTCGATGCCGGCCTCAATCATGCGGTTGACGGCGTTGCCGCCGCCGCCGCCCACGCCGATCACTTTGATGCGCGCTCCGGTAATCGGGGGATCGTCGTCGATGCGGATACTGATTCCGCTGCCGGGCATGAAGCCTTCCGTTGTCATCATCTATGAGTCCTTTCTCTCCCGAAACGCCCGACGCTTCGGTTAAGGCGTAAAGCGGTTATTTTGGGCTAGGCGCGCCTTTGACATCTATATATTGCGGACAATATCTTGTGCCGGCTGGCGCGGCAGCATACAACAACTTGTCAGAAAATACTACTAAAACGATTGCGAAATTTGGAGACGAACGCGGACAAACTGCCCGACGCGCCACGTACGCGCGCACCGGAGCGCGCTTCAACCATCTGCGCGCGTTGCGCGACCAATGCGAGTCCGGCCGCCGCGCTCCACGCCGTACTCTGGATGTCTTCGATGAGTCCACCGAAGCGATCCCGTTCCGGGTAGCCGAGCCGCACTGGCGCGTCGAATACCTGCTCGGCGATCTCGGTCATCCCGCCGAGCAAGGCGCCGCCGCCGGTCAACACGACGCCGCTTGAAAGCTGCCGCTCCCAACCCGCTTCGCGAATTTCGTCCGCGACGTGCATCAGCACTTCTTCGGCGCGCGGCTGCAAGATGTCGCACAGAATTTGCCGCGACAACTGGCGCGGCTGCGTGCGCCCGACCGCCGGCACTTCGACCGGCTCGCCGCGCTCCATCTCACTCAAGCTCTGACTGTAGGCGCAGCCGCTGGCGCGCTTGATGCGTTCAGCTTCGGGGATCGGAGTCCGCAGGCCGAATGCGATGTCGTTTGTGAAGTGCGAGCCGCCGAGACCAAACACGGCCGTATGCTGCACCGCGCCGCGTTGATAAATCACAAGGCCGGTCGTCTCCGCGCCAATGTCCACCAGCGCCGCGCCAAACTCTTTGTCCTCTTCCGTCAATGTTGCTTCGGCGGCGGCCAACTGTTCGAGCACCATGTCCGCGACGATCAGCCCCGAACGGTTGACGGCGTTGATCGCGTTCTGGCGGGCGGTGACGGGACTGGTGACGATGTGGACTTTGACGGCGAGGCGCGCACCGATCATCCCGACCGGATCGTTGATGCCGTCCTGATCGTCAACGATAAATTCCTGCGGCAGGCGATCCACGATCTCGCGCCCCGCCGGCAGTTGGATCGCACAGGCCGAATCAATCGCGCGGCGCACATCCTCGGACGTGATCTCGTGGTCGCGTCCGGAGACGGCGACAATGGCTTGACCGTTAAAACCCATGATGTGGGAACCGGCGAGGTTGATCGTCACGTCCTCGGCTTCGAGTCCGCTCATTCGCTCGGCGGCCTCGACCGCGTGGCGGATCGATTCGACCGCCTCAACCGGCTTGACGATGACGCCTTTCCGCAGACCGCGCGCCTCCGCCTCGCCGACGCCGACCACGTCGAGCACGCCGCCGCCCGCATCACTCGGCTCGCCGATGATGCACGTCACCCGGCTGGTGCCGATGCTCAAGCCGACCGTGTGCGCTCCGTGTTTCGCCATGCGTCTCCCGTCTCCTGCCGCCAAAGCCTCAACTGCT
>JACCRA010000708.1 GCA_013813825.1 Pyrinomonadaceae bacterium
GAGGCCGAAGGATCGTGCGTCGTCGTCACACCGTAAGCGAGATTGGCGATGTACGGCCACTGCTGTTCGGGATTGATGTCGAGCGTGTTGTAGCCCATGTGCGCGTGGACATCGATGAGGCCGGGCATGATCGTCTTGCCCTTCATGTCGATCCGGCGCGCGCCGGAAGGAATGTCGATTCGCGCGCCGACCGCCTTAATGCGGTTGTCTTCGACGAGGACGCTGCCCCGACTGATCACCTCGTCGCCGCGCATCGTGATGATGCGGGCGTTGGTTAGCGCAACTAATCCCTTCGGCTTCGCGGTCTCAAACTCGAAGCCGATCTTCGTCAGCGCCGGCTCGCCGGGCTTTTCGTCTTTGGCAAGTTGCTTCGTGAGCGTCTCGATTGAGTGCTCGTAAAAGTTCTCGCCTTGTGTCCACTGTAAGGTCTTGCCGTCAGGGGACCAATTGAGCCAGTCGCCGGATTTGGCGGTGACGAGTTTGGCGGGCAGACCGGTCTCGCTCGCGTTGAGTTTCAACAGCTTGCCGGTTTGTGGGAACGGCGCGAGATAAAGCTTGTGCAGTTCCTTGAAGAAGACCCAATCGTGATTCGGCGAGGGCATGATCTCAGAGCCGAAGCGCGTTTCGATGTGGCGCTTGTAGTCGTCGCCGGTAAGTTTGACGCTGCTCAGGTAAGTGAGAATGCGCACCGGTTCAGTCGGCGGCGTGGGCGCGGGCGGCGACTCCTTGAAGAAGACGCGCTCGCCTTTCGGATCGAAGCTCAGGCGCGGCATCCGCGCATTCGGCCCGACGCTCTGCACGTCCATCACGTATTGGCTGCGCCGGCCGTCCCAGTAATGAATTTCAAAGATTGATTCGCTCGCCAAGTCTTCCTCGTGATAGACGCTGCCGCGTCCTTTGAGGTAGGCCACTTTGGTCCCGTCCGGCGAAAAGACCGGGTTGGCGTACTGATCGCCGAGCACTGAAATCTTGGCGGCGTTTGAGCCGTCGGCGTTCGCCACCCAGACCGCGCCTTTCTCCGCGTCCGACCAAGTGACGTAAGTGATCCGCTGGCCGTCCGGGCTGAAGTTCGGGGCGTATTCCAGATACCTGGTGTTGAGCAACTGGCGCGGCTCGCCAGTTCCCTGCTTGACGTAGAGTTTGCCGAGCGCGCTATAGATGATCTGATCGCCGTGGCGCTTTGCCCAGCGCAAGAGCTTCGCCGTGTCGCGCGCCGGCGCGACTTTCTGCTTGAAGCGGACGGCCTCCGTCACTTTTTGCGAGACGCGCGCGGAGAACGGAATCGGCGTCGCCGTCTTCGTCCCGACATTGACGCGGACGAATTTGCCGTTGGCGGTGATCACAATGCTGCGTCCGTCCGGCGTCCAAGCATAGCCGGGATAGGTGCCGTAGACCGACCACGTCTCCTGCTGATCGCGCGTCAGGTTGTCATAGATTGACCACTCGCGCCCGCTTTCCAGTTCGCGCAAGTAGAGCACGGTCTTCAAACGATCACGCCTTAAGAAGGCGAGGTGTTTACCGTCGGGCGACACTTGCGGGCGAATCGCGCCGCCCGCGCCGCGGATGAAAGCGGCGCGCCGTCCGCGCTCCATGTCGTAACGCTCGATCCAGTAAATGCTTTCATAGACATTCTTGTTGTAATCGAAGTTGCCGCTATTGACGAAATAGACAAAGCGGTTTTGCGGATCGACCGCCGGCTCGCCGACGTTCGCCGTCCAACTCGATTTCTCGGTCAGTTGAACCCCCGTGCCCGCGCCGCCGCCTACGCTGTACATCCAGATTTCGCCCGCGCCAAGCGAGCGCGTATCGACCCAATGCTTCCGGCCCAACACGTATTGCCCGTCCGGCGTCCACGCCGGGCTGCTAACGAGCCGCAACGTCTCCTTCGTAATCTGCCGGCGGTTCTTGCCGTCCGCCGCGTCCAACACCCAAAGGTTATCGCCGCCATCACGATCTGAAGTAAACGCGATGAGCTTGCCGTCCGGGCTGTAGCGCGGCTGCGCGTCCCACGCCATGCCGCCTGAGAGCAACTCGGCGCGCCCGCCCACCGACGGCATTCGATAAATGTCGCCGAGCAGATCGAAGACGATGCTTTGCCCGTCGGGCGACACATCGCAGCTCATCCAAGTGCCTTCGTCCGTGTCGAACTCAACCAACGTGGTCGGCCCGTGGTCGGCCTCCACGTCCCACTTGTCGGGCTTCTTTTCATTTTCCGGCTTCTGCTCCGCCGCTTGTGGAGTAGGAGATGGGGTGGGCGTCTGCGCCCATGCTTGGATCGGTGACAAGATCAGCACGCACAGCAGGAGCGCGTAAGTTCGACGAAACATAGGGAATACCTCGCGTGTGGGAAATGCGAATCGGTGATAACGACGTGCGGTTGAGTGCGACCAAATTATTTTTCGTCTGTTTTCATTGATGAGTGTGTCGCCGAAGAATCACCTCCGGTCCGAGCATGGCTCAGTAAATTGAAACCGCGCTGGCATAAGCCGAATAGATTGGCTTCGTCGGCTTCTCGGCGGAGACGAACTCCGCGCCTGTTGTCATGGCTGCCATGAGGTGTAGAGCATCCATCGCGCCCAGCCCGTACTGACAAGCAAGGTCGTAAGCCGGAACTATGAGAGAAACCGGATCAACCCACGTGATGACAGCACTGAAATAACGCTCGTACAACGCAACCTCCTTTTTCTTTTTGTAGAGGACGGCTATCGGCAACACTTCCAGCTTAAGATATTGGCTGCCGACAAACTCACGGTTGGGATCGCCGATGACTGATATGGCCCGCATCTTGCGCGCCGGCTCGCTGCCGCGCGCGGCGTTAATCAACACAGAGGCGTCCAAGAAGGTGAGTTGCTTAGTCGGCATCTTCGGAAGTGTAGCCGCCGCGACGCCGCGACAGCTCTAGCTCGATCTCTTCTTCGCTCAATAGCGGCTCGCCGGACTCCTCAATCTCGCGGCTCAAATCGGCGATGTCGCGGCCTAATTGCGACATCGTTTCGTAGGTTAAGTTGGACGGAATACAAGCTCGACGAACCTGATCACCAGCGGCTTTTTTGATATTCGGCATTGCTCATTCTTCCTCTTCCTGAACTTTTATCCCGCCGCCAAACGGTCGCTCGCAATTGTAAATTACTATCCTGTTTGAAAACTTGAAGAGAGACTAGTGTTACTTACGAGAGCCTGTTAGTACGGGCTGAAACGATGGGAAGTTTCGCGCGGAAGGAGGGAAAAGACAAGTGACCAGACAAGTGCGGGAGAGCTGACAGCGAATAAATAAGCGTCCGCGCTCCCGGCTCATAGCGACTTCTTTTTTAGTTTCGTTAGGGCAACGATAGCGGCTGTGGCGCGGCTGATGAAGCTGTTTGCGGCTGGATGATGTCGGCGGTCGCTGGCATTGGATGGCGCGAGCGCAATTTAACTCTCCCCGCGCTGATCTGGCCGGACTCAATCGCAGCGGCCAGCGCCGCGACCACGCGCTCGTCGTAGCGCGTGCCGATGAAGGTTTTGATCCGTTCGAGCGCCGCTTCGATCCGCATCGCTTTCTGGTACGGGCGGTCGGTCGTCATCGCGTCGAAAGTGTCGGCGACGGAGATGATGCGTGCCTGCATCGGAATTTGGTCGCCCTGCAAGCCCTGCGGGTAGCCGCGCCCGTCGAGCATCTCGTGATGCATGTACATGCCGGGCAGGAACTCGCGCATCGCCGGAATGTGCGACATGATCTTGTAGCCCTTTTGTGGATGGCCTTTCATCACTTCGTATTCTTCAGCGGTGAGCGGCGCGGGCTTTTTGAGGATGTTGTCGTCAATGCCGATCTTGCCGACATCGTGGAGCAGGGCGCTGATGCGAAGTTTCTCGATCTCTTCGTCCGGCAGTTCCATCCGCTCGGCGATGGCGAGGGAGAAGCGCGCGACGCGCTCCGAGTGGCCGCGCGTGTACGGGTCTTTGCCGTCGATGGCGGCGGCGAGCGCCTTAACCGTGCCGAGAAATAGCTCTCGATTTTCAGCCGCCGCGTGGCGCAAATCTTCGATGAAGTGTTCGAGTTGATCGGTCATCAAGTTGAACGACTCGCCGAGCGCGCCGAGTTCCGTCCGGGTGTGGACGTGGATGCGTTGCGCGAAGTCACCGGCGGCGATGCGTTGCGCGCCGGCCGCCAGTTCGCGCACCGGCTGCGTCAACTGCCGTGCAAAATAGAAACCGCTTAGGAGCGCGAGCGAGGCCGCAAACAAACTGATGTAAAGCGTCTGCCGGCGCATGTCCCAGACGGAGCGGAGCGCGGCCTGTTCGTCCTGAATCACGATCACGCCAAGGTGCGTGTCGTCGTTCAGTTCAGCGGTCGCGTATGCGCCGAGCATGTTGACCTGTCGTCCTTCCCTTTCGACGCTGAACGGCGCGAGGGCGGAAACCTGGACGCCCGCCTCCATCCACTCTTGCACGACTTTGAGATCAATCATCGAACGCTCGGCGAAGGCCGCGCGCGCGTCCGGGTGCGCGACCGCGCGTCCCTCGCGGTCCACCACGAAGACGACCGGCAATCCTTGCTCTAATAATTCCTGTTCGCTTTTAGAAGTTTTCTGTTGGACGGCGGCGAACGCTTCCTGAAACGAAATGACGGCGGCCACCGCCGCGACGATCTGTTCGCCGTTCTCCCCGCCCATTACCGGTGCGGCCACCGTCAGCCCCATCTCCTGACTGGAACGAATCACCTGCGGCTTCGTCAACAGCAATCCGCGCCCGCTCATGCGCGCCACCACTTGGCCGATACGCTCGTGTACTTCATCGCGCCCGATGACGTCGGGCTTAAAGGCCAGATGCGGCTCACCGCCGACCGGCATGATCGCCAGCGCGATCATGTTCGGGTCTTCGACCAGAGATTTCCTGAGTCTCTCTTCGCCGCCCTGCTCGCTTAAAGTTAGGACGCCGCCCGCCAGTTCAAACGCCCGCGCCAGTCCCGTCACCACATCGCGGTAACGCTTGCCGTATAGTTCGATCTGGCGCGCCTTGTCTTGCACGAGTTGCGCTTGGTAGCGACCTTCAACCGAACGCAACTCGTCGGCGCTGCGATTCGAGAGCATCCAACCCGCCAGAGCGAGCGGCAGCAGGCCGACCAGCAGCAGCGTGCCAAGCACAAGATAGAGCAGACGGATGCGCCGGAACCTGTCGAACATTTGTGATTAAGCCGGGAGTGCCGAAAAGCCGTCTTGAGACGGTCGAAAGTAAGAGAATTGAGAAGTTCAGTCAGGTGTGGTCGCTGATTTTCGCGGCCAAATTGATAGTACGTTTCGAGTTTCGCGCCTGTCAATGTTTAACTTGAACGGTTAGTGAACGATACACGACATACGAGCGGCGCAAGGATCGTTTGCTGCGGCCCGTTGACAACCGTCTATAGTTCATCATCCGCCGTGCAGTATTATCTTCGGCCAACGGCGCGCCTGCGGCGTCTAAAGTGTTGAGCGCGCTAGTGGCGTCGACGGCAAGGAACTGGCGATTTGTTTGACTGGAGTTGCATGGATACGGCGACGAGCGATGAGCAGATTGTAGAGAGCGCGCTCTCCGGCGACGTGGATGCTTTCGGCGAGATCGTGCGCCGGTGGGAGCGGCGTATCTACGCGCTCGCTTACGGCATCCTCGGCCGCGAGGAGGACGCGCGCGACGTGGCGCAGGAAACTTTTATCGCCGCCTTTCGCAACCTCGGCAACTTTCGCGGCGAGGCGAAAGTCTCTTCGTGGCTACATCGTATTGCCGTCAACCAGTGCATCACGCGCCAGCGCCGCGCCGGCGTCCGCGCCGAGACATCGCTCGAGTACGAAGAAGCGGAGGGCGGCCGGCAGTTCGCCGCGCCGTTTCACAATTCGCCGCTCAAGCGTGCGGAAGAGCGCGAGCGGACGGAAGTTGTACGAAAGGCTGTGACGGCGTTGCCGCCGGAGTTACGCGAGGTGATCGTGTTGAAAGAGTTTGAGGATTTGACCTTTCAAGAGATCGCCGACACTTTGGACATTCCCTTGAGCACGGTCAAAAGCCGTCTCTACACGGCGCTCAAACAGTTACGGATGAGGTTGGAAAAGTACGGAGTCGAAGTCGCGCACGTCTAAGGCGCGGGCAGGGAGTGCAAGCTATGAAAGAGACATTAAGCAACAACTGCGGACGCGGCGAACTGTTGATCGCCTATCTTTACGGCGAGGCCGCGCCAACCGAAGCGCGCGGCTTCGAGCAACACCTCGAAGAGTGCGCGGCGTGCCGTCACGAGTTGGCCGCGTTCGGCTTCGTCCGTGAATCCGTGGGCGAATGGCGCGCGGTGGTGCAGAGCCAAACGCCCGCGCTGGCTCTCGCCGGTCTCGCGTCCGTGGAACAACAAGCTCTCCGCTCACCTTCGCGCCCGGCGCGCGATTGGCGGCTGGCACTCGTGGCGTTGCGCCAATTCTTTGCGCTTTCGCCCTCTTGGCTGCGCGCCGGCACCGTGACCGCCGCGCTGGTTTTCAGCGTGCTGGCCGCGCTCGCCGTGCTGCGTACCGCCGGCCCGACGGCGCGGCCGGATGACAACATCACCGCCGCGAGCGACGCCAGACAACAACCGGCGGTTTCCCCGCCAGAAGATGCTACGACCACACAGGAGGGCGCTTCGCAACCGGAGATCGAGCAGTTGACGGCGCAACTTGCCGCCGCCCGGCTGGAACTTGATCAAACGCGCGCCAGATTGAGCGAGGCCGAAGAACGCAACGAAACTGTCATTGCAGCGGCGGCTGCTAAGAACTCTGTCAAGATCGAACCGGCATCAAAAAATGAAAGCACGCGCAAGCGCCGTGTGGTCGTTAATAATGCCGTGACCGCGCAGAGTCGCAGAGGATTATCAGAGCGTGACAACGACGATTTGCCTAGCCTCCTCGACCTGCTCGGAGAAACCGACTAGCCAGTCGCCGGATACTCTACTTCGCGTCGCGCGCCGCGCGCCGCGAGCGATTGCCCCCATAAAGTAGCGCCGACCTGAGCATCGGCGCAGGAGTTGAAATGAAGGAAGTGCTAATTCCTACCCCCCGCCTCACGACCATGGCCCGTTGCTTCGCACTGGCGGCTGTGCTTCTCGCTTCCAGCCAACACGTGGCGGGGCAGGAAGAGGAGCCGGCAGCGGCTCGCCCCCGGCAGCAGCAATTGGTCGCTGAATTACTTCAGGCGCTTAACCTGACGCCGGAGCAAAAAGAACAGATCAAGCTGATCAAGCAGCAGACGAACACCGACGGACGCCTCGTCCAACAGCGTCTGCGTCGCGCTCGCCGAGCGCTCGACGCGGCCATCTACTCGCCTGATGCCAGCGAGGCGCTGATCGAACAGCGCACGCGCGAGTTTGCTGATGCCCAGAACGCGCAGGCGCGTCTGCGCGCCTCCGCCGAATTGAAAGTCCGCCGCGTGCTCACGCCCGAACAGCTCCAGACGTTCTTGCAACTGCGCCAGAGCGCCATTGAGCGCCAGCGAATGTTGCGCCGGGGAGCAGGCGGCGGTGGCGATAACACCCCCCCACGCCGCCTGCGCGAAGAAAGGCTGAGAGATAACAACCCGCGCCCCGATCCGCAAATTGCGCCCGACGACCGTCTCGCGCCGGCCGTCACGCCGCGCCAACAACGACGCCGCGCCCTGCGCCAAAGTCCCTAACTGCGAATGACCCGATCACAAGAGGAGGCCGCCGCAGATGAAGCGGCCTCCTCTTGTTTCCCCCTGCCTTTCTTCTCCGTCACTCCTCTTCCGTTGCCTTCACTTGACGCTGCCACCCGTTTTTGAGCATGATGCATCGCTCATTCTTGTTAGCCGTATCATCAGTTGTCGCTCCGCCCGCACGGAAGTTATTGGCCGATAGTTTTAGCGGGCGGCGGCTGAAGACTCTGAGAAGACGGGCAGTCTTTCGTTTCCGAAGCCCCCATGAACATCGCGATTCGCTCTCTCCTTGAAGTTCAAGAGACGACTTTGCTGGTAGCGCAGGCCGCGCGCCGGCTGTTCCGCCGCCCCGCTTACATCCCCGAAGCGATCACGCAGATGGACGTGATCGGCGTCGGTTCCCTGCCGATTATTCTGCTGACCGGTTTTTTCACCGGCGGCGTGCTGACGTTGCAAACTTTCCCGACTCTCAAATACTACGGCGCACAGGATCAGACCGGCTATCTCGTCGCCCTCTCGCTGGTGCGCGAACTCGGCCCGGTGCTGACGGCGTTAATGGTTACGGGACGTGTCGGCTCGGCCATCTCAGCCGAACTCGGCTCGATGGTCGTCTCGCAGCAAATCGATGCCATGCGGGCGCTCGGCACCGATCCGGTGCGGAAGCTCGTCGCGCCACGGATCCTTGCGCTGCTCGTCACGCTGCCGCTGCTGACCGTCGCGGCCGACGTGATCGGCATCTTCGGCGGCGGCGTTGTCGCCACCACGCTCTACGGCATGTCTTCGGGCACTTTTTTGAGTTCCGTTCGCTACGGCATCACCTTCGACGACATCATCGGCGGCATCATCAAGCCGCTCATTTTTGGCATAATCATCGGGAGCATCGCCTGCAACAAGGGTTTGCAGACCGAGGGCGGCACGGTCGGCGTCGGTCGCTCGACCACCTCGGCCGTTGTCACTGCTTCCATCGTCGTGATCGTCGTCGACTTCTTTCTCGCGAAGGCGCTGCAAGTTATCCTAGACATGCCGGCCAGCTAAGTGTTAATTGAGTGCTATGGCTACCACGAATCTCGAAGTGACTGACGCCGCCGAAACGTCTTCCACCGAAGACCTACAGGTGAGCGACGCGGCAGCCGACTCCACTTTCGCCGAGGTGGACGACCGCGAGCGGATCAAGCCGGCCATCGAATTCCGCGACGTTCATCTCGCCTTCGACGACCGCAAGGTACTCGACGGACTGAGTTTCAAAGTACAGCGCGGCGAAACCAAGATCATCCTCGGCGGATCGGGCTGCGGCAAATCGACGACGATCAAACTCGTCCTCGGACTGCTGAAACCCGACGCCGGGCAAATTCTCGTCAACGGCGATGACATCACCAATTACACCGAGGCCGAGATGATGAAAGTCCGCAAAAGTTTCGGCATGATCTTTCAGGAAGGCGCGCTCTTCGATTCGCTCTCCGTCTATGATAACGTCGCCTATCGCCTGCACGAGCAAGGCGTGCCGGAAGAGGAGGTCGAGCAGGAAGTACGCCGGATGCTCCACTTCGTCGACCTCGAAGACGCGATTGATAAAATGCCGATTGAACTCTCAGGCGGGATGCGGCGGCGGGTCGGCATCGCCCGCGCGCTCGTCGGCGGCCCCGAAGTCGTGATGTTCGACGAACCGACCGCCGGACTTGATCCGCCCACCGCGCGCACCATCTGCGAACTGGCGATCAAGCTCCGCGATCTCGAAGACGTGTCATCAATTTTCGTTACGCACGAGATGAACAACGTCTCGTATCTCACGTCGGAGTACGCGGCGGTCAACGAAGCGGGCGAAGTGATCTTCGAGAAGGAAGGCGAGCGCCTCTGCCTGACCAACACCAAAGTGCTGATGATGCGCGAGGGCCGCGCCATCTTCAGCGGCACCGACGAGCAACTCCAGAAGAACGACGATCCGTACATCAAACGCTTCCTGCACGGACGCTGAAAGGACAAGGGATGAAGGATGAAGGATGAAGGATGAAATTCAAGACCGTCTGATGGTCTCTTCATCCTTCATCCCTTATCCCTCATCCCTCGAAGCATATGCCTGCCAATAAAAAGAAATTCGGATTTCGTGAAGTGCGCGTCGGCCTCTTCGTGATCATTGCGATCATCGTTTTGGTCTTTCTGATTCTGAACGCTTCAGGCGACATCTCGTTCGCCCGCCGGCTGCCGGTGCGGGCACGCTTCGGCAACGCCGACGGTTTACGACCCGGCAGCGAAGTGCGGCTCGCTGGAGTCAGGATCGGCAAGGTCAGTGAGGTGCGGCTGCTGCCGGCGACTGACGATCCGGCCAGCCCGCGCGTCGAGGCTGCCCTCGCGCTCGACCGCACGGTTGACGGCAAGCCGGTCACGGAAATCGTCCGCACCGATTCAACCGCGCAACTCGGCTCGCCCAGTCTGCTCGGCAGCGATAAGGTGATCAACATCACGCCGGGCACGTCGCTCGGCCAACCCATCCCCGAAAATTTCGAGTTGCCATCCACCACGGCGGAAGGCATTCCGCAATTAACTGCTTCCGGCACCGAATTGGTGGAACAACTTAATAAGCTCTCGTTGCAGGTGACTGACATCACCCAGAAGGTCAATGAAGGGCGCGGCACGCTCGGGCGCTTCGTCAACGACGAGGCGTTTTATAACAACCTCAACGCGACCGTCCGCGACACGCAGGCCGTCATCCGCGACATCCGCACCGGGCAAGGCTCGGCCGCGCGCTTGATCAACGATCCAGCTCTCTACAACAGTTTGAACGGCGTCAGCCAGAGCCTCCAAGCCATCGCCGAAGATTTACGCGCCGGTCGCGGCACGGCCGGCAAACTCCTCACCGATGAGGCACTCTATAACGACGCCCGCGCCACCATCAGCCGCCTCAACCGTTCGGTCGATGAGATCAACACCGTCGTTGCCGACGTTCGCGCCGGTCGCGGCACAGCTGGCAAACTTCTGACCGACGAACAGCTTTACAACGATGCCCGCGCCGCCATCTCCCGCTTCAACACTTCCGCCGAGCGTATTGATAACCTCGTCACCGGCATTCAACGCGGCGAAGGCACGCTCGGCAAACTCGTCACCGACGAACAACTCTACAACAACGTCAACCAACTCTCATCCGAATCCGTCAAACTCCTTTACGACTTCCGCCAGAATCCGAAGAAGTATCTCACGGTGAGATTCTCGATCTTTTAAGAGCCATCAGATGAGAACCAACGATATAATTTTTACGTGAGGTAATAAAGTTCTGACATAGGGGAAATAGAGTTCTTACCTGAGAAGAAGGGCCTGTGTAGCAAAGGCCTGCACAGGCCCTAAATGCAGACTATCCTTCATCCGTGTCGTTCCCTCATTCCTCTGATAACTCGCGCGTGAAGTCAGTGAGGGAGTCGAGTTTCTCCCCAAACATTTCTTGTGCCCAAGATTGCATTCTCTCGATATACTCCTCGGCTAACGCTTTGTCGCCGCTCTTAACCAAGTAACCCGCGCTTCGCGTTAGCACGTCGTACACGAGTGGTCCGGATACTGTGGCGACGATCATGTCGGCACTCTCGTCATTCGGTTTGAGCGCTTCCAGCGTTTGCGCCGCATCTTCCGCCCTCTTACCCGCCTCCTCCCTGTTTCCGTTCGCAATTTTACTCGCCGCTTCGCTCCAGAGTGTCTCGGCGAGCAACAGAAAAGTCTCGGGCGACCGAGCCGCCGTGCAGAAGGCTTCGATCATCGGGCTGTAATTAACATTCCCGACGACTTGATCGGGGTTCAAATTCCACGCAGCGATCAGGTCGCCGGCGGCGTCCCTGTGCCGCCCGCCGAGATAATGGATGTAGGCGCGCAGCATCAGCGGCATTACTCTCGCCCCCGTCTGAGGGGCTAGGTCGAGAGATTTATTCACCGAATCAAGCGCATCTTCCACCTTGCCAAGGTTGATGAGTGTTACCGCACGGTTGGCCCAAGCCTCATAATCATCCTTATCGAGTGCAACAGCTCGGTCATAGCTCGCCAGCGCGTCTTCGTGGCGGCCTAGATCGCGAAACACGGCTCCAAGCTTGATATATGCATCGGACATGTCTGGGCTGACCTGAAGCGCGGCTTCAATCCTCTCTATGCTTTGTTCGATTAGGCGGTTCGCTTCGGCCTCATGTTTGCTGGCTGCCTTGCATGCTAGAGCATCAGCCTGCATCAGGTAGGCCCAAGAGAGGAGATAAGCAAATTCAGGTGTCCGGCTCCGTTCAAATTTTGGGCGCAGCGCCGCCACCCGACCGTACTCGCCCGCATTCATCAAGAGGCGGAGGTCAACGCTGTTGCCTTCGTCGTCCATGATGATGACCGGCGGTCCCTCCCCCCTGACGGACTCGTACCATGGAGGTTCCCACGCCGTACTGAGGTCGGTGCCTTCGGTTTCTTCGAGCGTGAAGGCGCGAAAATCAGGTATTTCGCCTGCCTGAAACTTCTCATAGCGTTTGATCATAAGGCGGAATACGCGTTCGCTCCACGGGTAATAAAAAGACCCGCTGAGGATTCGCGGCAGCCTGATTCGAGATGTCAGTGTGACGCTATCCTGACGGCGCGTGAAGGCTTCCAACTCTTCCTCGGTATTAACGGTAGTCACCGGGAGCACTACCTTCCGCTTACGAGCGCCGTCAAAATCGACTCGTATCTGGCCCCGCGTCACACTTTGCGAAACAGGATCTACAAGAGTGTGGGTCTTTGTTTTCCCGGATAAGGTGATAATCAACCCTCTCACCAAAACCGTCGCCGAGATCCCGAGAACGGGTTCAGGTTTGCCCGCGACGAACTGATTCCATCCCTGCGGGACGTCGAAGTTGAGATGATACTCACCGAGCGTCGATGGCGGGTCGCCGTGCCACCACCAATTCACGATCAAATCCGCGATGTTCCCACACGGCCTGCTCTTATCATCGAAGAACAACGAGAACTGCCCCTCGTACTCTGCAATGCCGACATTATTTGTGACTGTTATCTTGACGACTTCCCCCAGTAAGAAGATGTTGAATTGGAACGCCTTTGCTACCTCGGAGGCCAGCCTATTTTTCGTAAGCCCTCTCAGGACGAGTGTCCGGATCCCTTTTTCCTTCGAACGATCCAAGGCACCATGGGTGTAGCCGTTCACACAGACGAAGATGCCATGCTGCGGAGGTATGCCTACGTCATCTAGCTCATCGATAAATTCGCCGATCTTACCCGGCTCTATTTTCTTACTCTCGTTCTTGCATGAGAAGGCGATGCGTACTAGGTATCCGGCGACATTACCAGTGAGTAACACGTCGATTTCGCGCCTTCTCGTCTGGTCTCCGTGTATAGGAGGTAAAAAGACGTTGCGCTCGACTTTCACGCCGGGCATCTCATGCAGCAAAGCCACGACGGCTTCAACCAGCTTGCCTTTGCGTGCGTTCTCCGTCGATTTTTTCGCCGACGGCTTCGGGGACGATTTTGCCTTCTTGCTTGCCGGTGGTTTTTTATTACGAGGATCCTTTTTCACGGTGTGACTCTGCCCCATTTTCAGGTGGCAGGTGGGTCTAAGATTCCCTGCCCGTTATTTTCCTTATACCTAAACCTACGACTTGCAATCCTCTCCCCTTTTCATTCCGGTTCTAAATCAGCCTTCAGCCCTCAGCCGTCAGGAGAAGCAACTGCGGTCTGTTCTTCCTGATTGCTGATAGCTGACCGCTTTTCCTGCACCAAAACTTGAAAGCTCTCGCTCATGCCGCCGGGCAGGATGAGGTCGCGCGTTGAGACGCGAAGTTTGAGGCTCTCCGCTTCAGTGGTGGCACGCGCGGTGGCTTGTTCAAGTTGCCGGAGTAGTCCGGCGCGCAGGAGAAAGTCGTCTTGTCGTGTGAAGAGGACGGTGTGCAGGCCGGCGCTTTCTCCGGCGCGGCGGATGTGCGTCCAGTCGATGGTGGTGGTGAGGTCTTGTTCGCCGGGATTGGCGAGCACATCGGCGGCGAATTGATGTTGGCGAAAGGCGCGGAGCGTGCCGGCGCGGCGATGCGGGTCTTGGTAGAGCTTGGCCGCTTCGTCACCGTAATCGATGGTGACGACAAAGCCGTGGGCGAGCAGCGAAGCCGCGCGCGCGATCCACTCGGCGGCGGCGAGATTCACTTCCACGATCTGCCCTTCCGTCATATCAATTTGCTGCCGCGCGCAGTGTTCGGCGAGTTGTGGGGTGGAAGGTTCAAGCTCGCTCCAAACAAATTCTTCCCGCTCGTTGAGGCCGACGTGAAGCTCTAAAAAGCTCCCGCCGCGCCGCGTCACGCGATGCACGGGGAAGGCGTCGAGCAACTCGTTGGAAAAGACGATTCCCGTGTGCGACCCTGCGGCAAAACTCTTCATGGAGGCGAACTCAACTACGTTCGCGAAGTCGCCGATGCGCTGTGTGATTCGTCGCCGCGCATCGCTGCTGATTTCGTCAATCACGTAGCGGGTGACGGCGAAAACCTGTGCGTGCTCACGCCGCAGAGTTTCCAACACGCCGTGCGCAAAACTTCCGTCGCCAGCCCCGGCCTCGATAATGTTGAACTGTGGCGGCGCGCCCATCTCCTCATACAGCGCGGCGAAATAACCGGCGAGGGTGGCGGCGAAGAGCGGGCTGCGCTCGGCGCTGGTGCGGTAGTCGCCGGTGCGTCCCCAGCGCGCGAGGTCTGTACGCTGGTAGTAACCCCCCTGGGGATCGTAGAGCGCGGCATCCATCCAGTCGCGGAAAGGGAGAGGCCCTTCGCGCCTGATTCGCTGTCGCAACTGTTCGGCGAGCGTAAGTTGAATTTCAGTCGGATATGTTGGTTCGGGCATGGGGTGAAGAGATGCCGCCGCCAGAAGAGATGAGACGAAAGATCGCGTCGACGCGGCCTTGATAGAGCGCGGCGCGGACGAGCGTTTCGGTTAGC
>JACCRA010000241.1 GCA_013813825.1 Pyrinomonadaceae bacterium
AGAGTTGTCCGCGCGTCATCTTGCCGAGCCGCGTCAGCGTCTCAATGCGGTGTTGATGTCGCCGCTCGATGGCGTCGAAACTGACGTTCTCCCAACGGTCGTTATAGCGCCGGTCGCCGAGCGCCGACGCAAACGTCGGACTCTCCCGCAACTGGTATTCCCACTCTTCTTCAAACAGCGCGTGCAGCGCCCGCGCCGCTTCATTCGCTGGAACCGCCTGCGGCTGCGCGCCGGCGCGGCTCATCGTCAATAAGCAGAAACTCAAACATGACAATAAAGCTATAACTTTTTTCAGACGCATCTTCGCCACCACGCTTTCATTGGGATCAGTTGTAAATTTGCTGAATAACCGTCGAGAGCATACACCACGGCTTGACCTTCTTTCTACGCCAGCGAACGCGGAAAGAATGGATAATTTTGTTAAGAGGGAATGGGCAATTGAGCAGCGCGTGGATGCAATGAAAAGGCGGACTCGCTAACTATTAAAGAGCATTACTCTTCTGGGGAAACTAATTTTATGGTTCCGCTTATCTTCGGCTTAACTTTTATAGATATGGCAGGAGCGGCAGCGTTAGATCCACACTGTGCCTTCTGTTGAATAGTCGTTGTTACCCTAGCGATTGCAGAAACATATGTCTCTGCTTCGGAAATATTCACTTGTAGCTTGCTATTGTGGATTATCTTATTTCGGAGATCTACCGCATTACCAACGCTTTCAATATCACTTGCGCTCAAACCAATTGCTCCACTTATGATCTTGAGCACCATACTTGTAACGAGCCGGAGGCCAGACTTTTCAATTAGTCTATCGAGTTCGGACTTTTCTACATCAGGGGCATTAGGCAATCGAACTATGGCATTAGCTAAAGCGCGTTTGATAGTAGCTTCTAAAGCAATTACAGACTCAATAACTGCAAGACGGCCATCCCCTTCCTCTAAGTATTTACGGCTGTTCGCAATTAGAGTTTCGAGAAGGCCAGCGCGTTTACGCTTTTCTATGAAGCTCTGCACGAAAGGCGCCACTTGATTCCATTCTTCTCTATTTATTGGTTCACCAAAGTCACGTCTGTAGGTCATAGCTATGGCTGCCCCTCTTACAGTAAATGGCTGCCATGTGCCATCTTTGCCCAACCAATGCAGATTTACCTCGCTAAGTATGTACTGTAGCGTTTTTTCAGAGTTTGGATTGTAGACAATGGGTTCAAGCCAAATTTGGTTAGCATAGTTGCGAAAGAATTCAACGATTCCGTTATGTATCTGAGTAACTATATCGACAATTTCAAGAGCATACTCTTTAATTTTCTTCGTGACCTTATTAGCTTCAAGGACCGCTACAACGTTAGGGTCTGGCTGTGTATCTTCAATCTCAACAGTTAGACCACGAACCATAAGAGTCCTATGATGCTTTAGTTCTTCTGGGTCATTCGGCGGGTCTGTAACGTTTCCCTTCTGCTTACGACGATCTGACATATAAACGACAGTGATGTACCTACCACCACGCAAATTAAGTTGCAACCCATCCTCTTTCGCTTCGGGCAAGAAACCTTCGAGGACAATAACATTACTATGATCACTTCCGGCGAATTGGAAGGTTGCCTTCAATTTAAGTGACATAGCTATTATATTACGCGCATGAAGTTGCTTACGCCGCGCTATGATGCTGCTGGATGAGCATTACTTAATTCATATCAAACCTTTATTTGAGACTGCCGGAGGGGGGAATCGAACCCCCATGAGCTTGCGCTCGCGAGATTTTGAGTCTCGTGCGTATACCGATTTCGCCACTCCGGCTGAAGTTTCAGCATGATAGAAGGTGCGGGCGAAGGGCGTCAACCGGCGAGGATTGCCGCCGCGGCCAGTCGCTGGTCGGCTCTGGACGACGCCGCGTCAGTGATTAGTTGCCGCGAAGGCGGTCGGGAGCGTAAGATCGCAAACATTTATCAGCGGCGCACGCCGGAGGTCGAACCGGCGCGACGTTTCTCCCCCAAGCTGATTACATAATTCGTGGCAGAGGACGCAGAAGACATGTCTGAGGCAGGCGTCGGGAAGGCGCGCATTTTGGTCGCGGACGACGAACCGCATATTCGGGAAATTTTGTGCGAACGGTTGGGCGAAGAGTACGTTTGCGCGCAGGCCGGCTCGGCGGAAGACGCGCTCGGACAATTGCGCGCGGCTCCGTTCGACCTCGTCCTAAGCGACATTGTGATGGGCGGCATGACGGGCCTCGAAATGGTGCCGCATGTGCTGGCCCTGTCGCCCGACACGGTAGTGATGATCATCAGCGGCCAGCAGCAGATTGAGGGCGCTATCGAGGCGATGCGCGCCGGGGCGTTTGACTACGTGACCAAGCCCTTCGATCTGCATCACGTCGAGGTTGCCGTCCGGCGCGCGCTCGAACACCGTGGCCTGCTTGTCGCGAAACGCCGTTACGAAAATTTCCTCGAAGGTCAGATCGCGCGTCGGACGCAGGAACTAGGCCGCACGCTCAACTCGCTGGCCGACTCTTATCACATGACACTCAAGGCGCTGGCCGCCGCGCTGGAAACCCGCGACCACGAAACACAGGGACACTCCGAACGTGTCGTCAGCTTCAGCCTGCGACTCGGCCGCGAGATGAATTTGAATGAGGAGCAGTTGCGGGCGTTGGAGTTCGGCGCGTTGCTCCATGACGTGGGCAAGATCGGCGTCCCCGATGCGATCTTGCACAAGCCGGCGCGGCTCACTGAAGACGAGTGGGCGCGGATGCGCCTGCATCCCGCTTTAGGACAGCAAATTTTGCGGGGCATCGAATTTTTAGAAGGCGCTTCGCGAGTTGTCGGGCAGCACCACGAGAAGTGGGACGGCACAGGCTACCCCGCCGGTGTGCGCGGCGAGGAGATCGATCTTAATGCGCGCATCTTCGCCGTCGCCGACGCCTTCGACGCCATCACCAGCCACCGGGTTTACCGCCCCGGTCGCTCTTACGAGACGGCCGCCGCTGAACTCCGCGACTCCGCCGGCGCACACTTCGACCCAGCGGTGGTCGCCGCCTTTCACCGCGTGCCGCGTGAAGAGTGGGACCAATTACGTCGCGAGTCACTCGTCAGGTGGCAAGAGCGGCGCGCCGTTCTGCCCGGCGCGCCAGCCCCGGAAACTGCCGAATCAAAAATAGTTGCCGCATTGGCCGGGTAACGTCTGAGCCGCGTTATCTCATCGCCGCCGTGACGTAGCCGCGACGGGCGCGGAGCGTGAGGCCGCTACGGCGGGGCAGCACCGTCAGGCGGCGATATTCGGTGGCCGGGCCGTCGGCAAGCGGGCGCTTCGGTGTGTAGGTGACGACGTACTGTGTGGCGATCTCGCGCGCGACTTCGACTCCCTGCTCAACAAGCTCTGCGGCGGAGGCGGGAAGGAAAAGTCGGCCACCGGTCTCGGCCGCGAGCGCCTTCAATTGTTGCTCGCTGCGCTCCATCGCTTTCCCGTAAGCCTTCCGCATTTTCTTCACGCCCGAATCGAAAGTGATGCCGTCGCCGCGCGAGGGACCGCCCGCGCCACCGCGGTTGACTGTCGGCGGCACTGTCGGATCGATGCCGGCGGTGGCGATGCCCGACGCGCGGACGCTGCCCGGCGGCGCGCTCGTCCCCAACAGGGCGCGCTTTTCTCGTTCCTTGATCTCGCGTCGCCCGAACGCCGTATAGCTGACGACGTGGACGGTGGCCTGCGCCGCCTGCAATTGCCGCATCGCTTCCGCTAATCCATTGCGCCCGCCTAAAATCATTGCGTCCGAAGAGAGGATGCGCGTCAACTCCGCAGGCTTCGATTGCTGGCCGCCGGGCGTGTCCACGCCGTCGGTGATGAGGACGATGTGGCGGTTGCCGGGCGACTGCTCCGTGAAGAGGGCGGCTGCTTTTTGCAATGCCTCGGCCGTGCGCGCGCCGCTGCCCGCGCGCAGTTTGTTTCGCACGGCGCGTTGCGCCTCGCCCTTGTCCGTCGTCCACCCCTGCAACAGTTCTACGCGGTTGTCGAACTGCATTACGGCCAGACTGTCGCCTTCGCGCAGAGCGGCGACGACGCCCAGCGCCGCCGCGCGCGAAACTTTCAAACTCAACGCGGGATTCAACTCGCCGCCCACCGAGACGAGAAGCAACACGCTGGCCGGCGTCCGGCGAACGCTGCGAACCTGCTGCGGCACGTTGTCTTCGAGCACCAGCACATCGAGCGGTTCCAGCGTCGGATCGGAGCGGTCATACTGATCGCGCGCGAAGACGGGGACGCGCACCTCCTCCGTAAAGACCGTCACCTGATCCGGCCCTTCGCGTTCTGCGGGCGTCGGGATCGGCAATACCCGCCCTGACTGCGCGCGCGACCCGACGGCGGCCAGGCAGATGAGAACGGCGCTGACGAAAATGAAACTGCTCCGACGATAAAACATAAGCTAAAACTCCAACTGCTGATGCTTGCGAAATAATACGAGTTTGATCCCCACACCCGCCGCGCGCGTTGCCTCAGAAGCTGGTTGGGAGTGTGTCTCAAACACCACAGGGAGCGCGATTCAAGAGCATGGCGCATCGCGGCGGGTAACGGCCATCCACCTCGAATTAGCCTTCAAAGGGCAACTAGCAGTTCTCAGTTGGGTGCAACTTGTGTTCTTTGCGCTTTGGCGTGAAATGTTTTTGTGGTGCTTGGTTGACCTCGGACTTCAGACTCCAGCCTTGCGACTTTGCGCTTGGACGGCCGTGATCGCGACGGCATCGACGATGTCTTCGGCCTTGCAGCCGCGGGAGAGATCGTTGGCCGGTTTATCGAGTCCTTGCAGGATGGGACCAATGGCGGTCGCGCCGGCGAGGCGCTCGGTTAGCTTGTAGGCGATGTTGCCGGCTTGGAGGTCGGGAAAGATGAGGACGTTGGCGCGCCCGGCGACGCTCGATCCGGGCGCTTTCGCTTGCGCGATGGCGGGGATGAGCGCGGCGTCGGCCTGCAACTCGCCGTCGATCTCAAGCTCCGGGTAACGCGCACGCACGGTGCGGGTGGCCTCGACCACTTTATCGATCAACGGGTGCTTGGCGCTGCCTTTCGTTGAGAACGAGAGCATCGCGACGCGCGGCTCAGTTTCGAGCAGCGCGCGGCAAGAGTCGGCGGAGGCCGAGGCGATCTCCGCGAGTTCGGCGGCCGAAGGATCAATGACCACGCCGCAGTCGGCATAAATCATCGCCCCTTCCGCGCCGAACGGGCTGCCGGGCGGCAAAGCCATGACGAAAAAACTCGACACGAGTTTTAACCCTCGGCGGACACCGATGCAATGAAGCGCGGCGCGGACGGTGTGCGCGGTCGTATTGGTCGCGCCCGCCACCGAGCCGTCGGCGTGGTTCATCCGCACCAGCAAATTGCCGTAGTAGAGCGGGTCTGCCACGGTCGCGCGCGCCTCGTCCGGCATCACGCCTTTGGCGCGCCGCAGTTCGTGATAGAGCGCGGCCATTTTCTCGAAGTCGGCCGCGCGCCGGTGATCGATCACCTCGACGCCGCTTAAGTCAGCCCCCGTCTCGCGCGCCGCCGCGCGAATCTTCTCTTCGGAGCCGAGCAGCGTGATGCGCGCCACACGTTCGCGCGCGCAAATCGCGGCGGCGACGACTGTGCGCGTGTCGTCGCCTTCAGGCAACACGATGCGCTGCGGATCGGCCGCGGCGCGCTGACGGAGGCGTTGGAGAATGGACATAAGACAGTTTTCAGTTTTCAGTTTTCAGTTTTCAGAAGGAAGTTCGCGGTCAGTATAAGATATGCTGCTTCCACTGATAACTGAAAACTGCCCTGCTGGCTGAAAACTGAAAACTGAAAACTGTTCGCACTCTTGTAGAGCTGCCCGGAGTCGGTTAAACTCCGGCTGTCTCAAAACAATGTGCGCGGCTGTTGGTCCCCGGTGAGACGGGGCCGAAAACTTGTCGTGTCTGGGTCTTTAGTTATTAAGCCAAAGAGGTGATGGTGATGGACAGCAAAGCGAAAATTTTAGGCCACGGGGCGCACCCGATCTTGATCGTGTTTCCGTTGGGGTTGCTGGCGACGGCGGCGATCTTTGACGTAATGCACCTGATCACGGACAACGGGCAGTGGGCCTTAGTCGCGTACTGGATGATCGCGGCGGGTCTCATCGGCGGCGTGGCGGCTGCGCTCTTCGGGTTCATTGATTGGTTGGCGATCCCTACGGGGACGCGCGCCAAGAGCGTCGGCCTGTGGCACGGCGCGGGCAACGCCATCGTGATGGTGATGTTCCTCCTCAGTTGGTGGTTGAGGCGCGGAAACGAAACGCGGAATTTTGAGCCGGAGACGCTGGCTTTGGCGCTCTCCTTCGGCGGCGTTGTGCTGGCACTCGTTACCGGTTGGCTCGGCGGCGAGTTGGTCGAGCGGCTCGGCGTCTCCATCCATGACGGCGCGCACCTCGACGCGCCCAGTTCACTGTCAGGCCGCCCGGCCAGCGCGTCGAACAAATAAAAGCTGTCGCTGCCCCGTCACCCGTTGGTTGAAGCGGGGGCGGAGCCTCAAGACGCCAGCGAGGAGTTGATCAGATTCTCGATGGTCGCGGCAAGTTGCGCGACAACAACGGGGCAACTCGACTTGATGGCATGAAAAACGCGCGCCTCAGGCGACGTGGAAGATTTGTCGTCATCAGCGGCGACGAGCGCGACGTGCAAGGCGGGCGAGTCGGCGATGATGAAATACTCGCGAGCCAGACCAGTTCCGGGCGCGAGGGTCAGCGCTCGCAGGTGCGGGTGGCGCGGCGGCTTCCAGTCGGCTTCGCCAAAGACATAAAGGCGCTCCGACAAATCGGCGATCCGCAGGTAGCTGTCGGCGACCGCTTCCATGCGCGAGAGCTGTTCAAACCCCGCATAGACCCTCCCCGCGCGGTTCGCGCGCAACAACAGCGCGTTCTCGACGAGCAAGCTCAGGTATTCGAGACACGGCATCTGAGCGCGGAAAGTGAAGTTCGTTTTCTCTTCGTAAACCTGCCGCGAGACGTTGTAGACGCACCCCAAGTCTTCCAGCCCGTCCGCTCCTGTCGTCGTCGCCTTCAGCGCCTGCTCAAACATCGATAACTCTTTCACACCACGCCCATCCTTTAACGCCTGTCCGCGTCCTTAGTGATTTACTATCAACAGACTTCACGGGCGTTACAAATGTTTCTTGAAAGTGTGGAAGAACAAGTGAGCAGTGAACGGTAAGCGGTAAAGGCACTTAGTCTTTTTACTGCCTCTTGCTTACCGCTCACTGGTTACTAATCACTGTTTGCGAGCGCATTGAGCAATTTCTCGTGGATACCGCCGAAGCCGCCGTTGGACATGACGGCGACAATATCGCCCGCGCGCAGTTCGGGCGCGAGGCGGCGGACGATCTCTTCCGCGCCGTTGATGGAGAAAGCCGGCACGCCGCGCGCCGCCACCTGCGCGATCAGCTCTCCGGTGTCGAGCACCGCGCCCTTCTCGCTTGCCTTGTGGCTGTCGAAGACGCTGGCGACGACGACGTGATCGGCCTGCGCCAAAGCCTCAACGTAAGCCCCTTGAAAGACCGCGAGGCGCGAAGACCACGAGCGCGGCTCAAAGACGGCGACGAGACGCTGGCCTTTGTATTTCGCGCGCAACGCCCGTAGCGTCTCACGTACGGCCGTCGGGTGATGCGCGAAGTCGTCGATCACGGTAACGCCGCGCCGCTCTCCGCGCACCTGCATCCGCCGTTGCACGCTCTGGAACGTCGCGAGCGCCTCCCGCATCGCGGCGCGTTCGACGCCCCACGCGTCGGCTGCGATTAACACCGCCAGGCAGTTGAGCACGTTGAACTCGCCGATCAGCGGCGTGCGAAACTCTCCCCACTCGCGGCCTTCGCAAAAGACGCGGAATCTTGTCATCTCGCCCGTGAAGTCGAGATCGCGCGCCTGCCACTTCGCATCATCAGCAATGCCGAAAGTTTCGAGTCGGGTGAACAGCCGCCCGCCCATCTCCGCGACGATGGCGCGCACCTGTGCGTTGTCCCAGCCGGCCATCAGGCGGCCGTCGCCCGGCACGAGGTTCATCAACCGGCGAAAGGCGAGTTTCACCGCGTCGAGGTCGCGGTAAATGTCCGCGTGATCAAACTCGATGTTAGCCACGACGGCCAACTCCGGTAGGTAGTGCATGAACTTCGGCCCCTTGTCGAAATAGGCCGTGTCGTACTCGTCGCCCTCGATCACGAAAAAGGAGCTGTCCGTAACGCGGAAGCTGGCTCCAAAATTCTGCGCCACGCCCCCAACCAGAAAACTTGGATCGAGGCCGCCCACTTGCATCACCCACGCCGCGATGCTCGTCGTCGTCGTCTTCCCGTGCGTTCCCGCGACGACCAGCGAACGCCGCCCGCGAATAAACTCTTCCTTCACCACTTCGGCCTGCGAGCGGTAGAGCAGCTTGCGATTCAAGGTCTCTTCCACTTCCGCGTTCCCACGTGGGATCGCATTCCCGACCACGACGCAATCCGGCGCGGGCTGGAGGTGCTCCGCCCGGTAGCCCTGATGGACGGGAATCCCCAACCCCTCCAGCATCGTTGACATCGGCGGATAGACATTCTCGTCCGACCCGGTGACACGATGCCCGCGCGCCTGCAACATCCCGGCCAGCGACGCCATCGCCGTCCCGCAAATTCCGATCAAGTGATAGTGCATAGCTGCTTTTGATTTGCCCCGAACTTACCGTAAGAGCCTTCCGGTCTCCAAATCTACGATGTGCAGTTTCTTATCAATGGTGAGAATCTTTAGAAGTAACGGAGGTGCGTCCATATTGGAGAATTCGACTTGGCTTGGCTCAATACTCAGCCAAGAGCGCGTATGTTTTCTGAATTTCTTCATGTTGATATGAAACTCCCCGCCGTATAAAACTTTGACAGATAAATCGCTCCCGTAGATGGAGACAACAGGAGCGTCTCGGTAATACCAGAAGTTTACATAGACGAATTTAGAGCCGTCGTCGGAAAGCATACCTTCCGCATAGCCATCGTACTTATAATTGGCAGACCACATTCTTACCTTCGATTGGTCATCTACTTGATAGACCGTTAATTCATATTTCCACTGAAAGTATGGCAGGTTCTTCTGATCGGCTTTTGCCTTCACCTCTGCCAGAAACTTCCCGTTCCCGGATTTAACTTCAAAATCTCTCCAAGATGGTGGCTCATCCGCCACGGCCTTAACAGCGAAAGCCAAAATGCACAGCAAGATTAACGCTTGAGTTCTCATAACAACCTTTATCCGAGTTGGACGTGGCTAATTTTGCTGTTCACTTTTACTGCCGGCAACTGGCAGTGTAAAGGAAAAAACAACGATGATTTTTGAGACGGCCGGAGCGCCGCGATCAGCGTCTCCATCCGCGATTGCCGTTCAGCCTTGATGATTAAAAGCAGACGCGCAAGCTCGGTGAGCATTGCCCGTGGATCGACCGCGCCTTCATGCACGTCGTTGATCAGAGCGACGATCCTCCGGTAAAGCTCAGGCGGCTTGCCGGTCAATACCGCCGTGCGCGTCAGAGTGATCGGGTTGGTGCGATAAGCCGGAGTCAGAAAACCGGTCGTGGCGTTGACTGGAAGCTGGTGGCGGAGCACAAACGGGCCAATGTATTTTTCATCGTAAGTCCGCCCTGAATATGAGTGTGGGTCCCTCTCTCCGCTCTTTGCCCCGCGCCCGGCCAGCCTCTGTCCACGACGCGCTTTATCGAGCCGGAAAGGCTTATGGATGTCGAGCGTGGAATCGGAGAGTGTCGCCAGTAGGCACGCCATCAGCATCCGCACGCCCGCGCGGTTCGAGGGGCAGCGGCAAACAAACTCCACGTCGTCGGCGATGCGTGCGTCCTGAAGAAAAGATTGCCCGATATTTTCTTGAGCGCGCCGGTAAGCTAATTCAAGAACGTCGGTTGGGATAGTGGCTGGTGACGGCGGTCGGACGGCGGGCACTGGACATGTCCCTCAAGTTGATAGTTGATCCACAGCATTTCCGTGCGCGGGGTTTTCACGGAATGGCACATCTTCTTGGGGGCGGCGATTCGTCGCCAGCCTCCATATAGTTCTTCCATCAGTTCACATTGGTAGCCGGAGATTGCCACTTTGCCTTTGACTTTGCGGAGCGTTGCCGCCAATTCCCGGTGTTGTGTGTTGATCATCTCGTTGGCGTAAGCGTGCGCGTCGCCGCGCGAGGCGTGCGGGTACGGCGGGTCACAGTAGTAGAGCGTCTCCGCACTGTCGTAGCGTTCGATGACTTCGACGGCCGGCGCGTTTTCGATCTGCACTCTGAGCAGACGCTGGGCGATGGCCGGTAAATCTTCGACGGCCCCCAGCCAGCGCGAGACGGCGCCCGCCATCCCGGCGCGGCTGGTCAGCAGGCAGTGCGCCCACCGGCCGGCGCTGGCCTTTTGCGCCAGTCCGGTTCGGACCTGCCGCGCGAGGACGTAAAAACGTCTGGCCCGTTCCAAGTCCGAAAGACTTGTTGCCGGCGGCGTCAGCGCCAACTCAAATTCCGCGCGGGAGAAGGGCGTCAAGCCGATGGCTTCTATTAACTCGGCTTTCTGCTCGCGCAGCACGCGAAAAAAATTGACGACCTCGCCGTGAAGGTCATTATAAGTTTCGATTGGCGACGGGTGGCGGTTAATCAGGACTGCCGCCGAGCCGCCGAACGGCTCGCAGTAATGTTGAGTTTGCGGCAGCAACGGCAACAGCCAATCTAAGTGGCTGTACTTTCCGCCGTACCATCCGAAAGCTATTCGTTTGCCCATAGCGCCGTACCCTCTGAGACAGGGCGATGATTGAAGCGCGGACATACTAACAGAAGACCGCGACCCTCAATAACAGTCTCTACTTCAACTCAGCCGCCTCCCTCATGTGCCGCCGCTGGGAGCGTGAAGGAGAAGGTTGAGACACGACCAAAATTTTTATTGTGCTTCGGGCGCGTTGGTGCTACAGTGCGCGCCCGTTCAGACATGTGGGAAGTTTAAGCGATCATCAGCGCCTCATTGCTCATCCTCGCGCACACGTTCAAGTAAAGAGTTAAAGCGCCGCACACTAC
>JACCRA010000248.1 GCA_013813825.1 Pyrinomonadaceae bacterium
GGCTGACTTTCCTGAACGCCAATCCGAACGACTTTCGCATGATGGTCAACGGGTTTATGAACTCGGAAGAGTACCGTCTTCGATTCGGGACGCCGTGAGCGCGAGTCACCAACTAAAATGACAGATAGCGGATGGCTTAACAAAAAGACCTGAAAGAGCTATCCACGAAAGCACACGAAACGACACGAAGATGATCTGATTTTCGTGTCGTTTCGTGTTAGTTCGTGGATAGTTCTTTTAGCTCTTTTTGTTAAGCCATCCGTTATCAGTCATTTTCGTTTTTGATTCGCGCGCTCACGGCGTCCCGAATCGAAGACGGTACTCTTCCGAGTTCATAAACCCGTTGACCATCATGCGAAAGTCGTTCGGATTGGCGTTCAGGAAAGTCAGCCAGCCGTTATAGCCGCCCGGTTCGGGATCGCGGCGCAGGTAGCCGAAATACTGCATCGCGACGAATGCCCGGTTGAACTGCCGCGCGTCCACTTCCCGGCTCTCGACGATCAGGCGGACCACTTCGGCGCGCGTCTTCGCTTTCATTTGCAGATCGCCGACCAGCGTGTTGCGCGTCACGCCAGATAAGGGATCAGGCGTCGTTAATGTGACGCCAGCCGTCGCCAACACGGCATCAACGAACGCCGCGTCGGCGAGCGTGCCGGGATAGCGCGCGATGAACTCCGGGCGGTTGACCCACGCCCGCGCGAAGGCGTCGCGCTTGGCGGCGACTTCTTCGGGAGTGGTGCCGGTGACGCCGCGCAGGTCCGGGATGATCTCGACGTAATTGGGGCGGCGGGCGAGCGTCGCTTCATAAAAACGATAGACGAAGTAGCCTTTCAACTGGAACTCTTCCGAGCGGAAGAACGACGACGAGACGTGGATGCGATCACAGGTCGGGTTGTTGTTCACGTCCGAGCAGTTGTTCAAGACGGTGAGCCACGCATCGAGGCCGGACTGCTCCGGTTCGCGCGACAGAAAGTCGAGGTACTGTTGTCGCACGAAGAACGGCGAATTAAAGATAGGGTTGGCCGCGCCGGCGGCGTCGTTATCGGTGATCGTGAGCGTCGCTATGCTCTGCGCTCCGAGCGTCGCGCCAGCGGGGTTAAGCAGCCGCAGATTGACTGTCTCGTTCGTCTCAACGTGCGCGTCGTTGATCAGCGAGACGGTGAAGGTCTTGCTCACTTCGCCGGGGCCGAACGTCAGCTTGTCAACAGTCGTCGCGTAGTCACAACGGGCGTAAGCCGTGCCACCCTGCACGTCGCAACGGACGGCCGCCGTGTCGTCCACGGTCTGGTAATCGACCGCGACCGTGCCGGCGGTGTCGCCTGTCCGCGTCACGGTGATCGTCACGCCCGTCTCGCCTTCGGATGCTTGATAAGTGGCCGCGCTGAACTGAATCGTGTTGGCCTTCGCCGTGATCTCGTAGATCGCGCCGTGCGCCAGCGAGACGACGTAGAGATTTCCGTTCGGCGCGGTCTGAATGTCGGTCGTCGTGCTGAAGTCGCGGCCGACAAGCAGGCTCTCGCTCTCGGTGAAATCGAACCGGTCGTTATTGTCGGCGACCTTATCCGCGAGGCGCGCATCAGTGAAAGCGAACGCGCGCCGATCCGGCGTCAGCTTGAACCGGAAGAGGTATCCGCCAGAGAGCGTCGGGCGCGACGCGCCGACGAAGAGATCGCCCTCGAACTGCGGACCGAGCGCGCGTCCGCGCTGGAAACCGATGGGCGAGGGCGCGACCGCGTAGCGCCAACTGAATTCCGGATCGGTGTAGCGCGAGCCGGGCAATTGGTAAAGCCGCGCGCGCGCCTGCGTCTCGTCACCCGCGATGCGGTCCGGCGGCCATCGCGTTTGCTGAAGGCTGTTGCCGCGCGCCACCTCGATTGACTTAAACTCGGCGTTGCGGCTGATTGGTCCCATCGTCTGAATCCAACCGCCGTCGAAGCCGGGCACGACGCGGTTCAGTTCGTCGAACGCATCATCGCCGTTCTCCTGCGTCCAAAGGTAGCCGGAGATGGGATCGAAGGCCATCCCGAAGCTGTTGCGAACACCGTAGGCATAAACCTTCTTAATGTTCGCGGCGGCCTCGCCCGTCAAGCCTGAATCGACGTTGAAGAAAGGATTATCAACAGGCGTCGAGCCGTCGTCGTTGAGGCGCAGGACAACGCCCGATAAATGCTCATCGTCCGGCTCCGGCCCGCCGAACTGATCATCGACGGTGGTCGGGCCGTCAGGCGACGCGGAGGGACCAAAGCGCAAGTTTTGCATCAGTCCGCGACGGCCTACGTCGCCGACGACGACGTAGAGCTTGCCATCAGGGCCGAAGCGAATCACGCCGCCGTCGTGGTTGCCGGCCGGACTCTGCCCCGCGTCAGTTTGCGCGGCGCGAACCTGCATAATGTCCGTGCGCTGATTGAGCGTCGAGCCATTCCAGACAAAGCTGCTGACGCGATTGCCCAAGAGGGCGACGGCGTTGGTGTCGCCGGTATCTGCTCCAATCGTGCTCTCTGTCCAGTAGAGATAAACGCGCGGGTCCGCCGGGAAATTCGGGTGCGGGGCAACGCCGAGCAATCCACGCTCGGAGGCGCTGTTGACGGCGAGATCAAGCACAGTTCCCTGCACCGCGCCGTTCGTCACGCGCTGCACGCGCCCCGTCGCTTTCTCCAAGACAAAGAAATCGTTCGCGCCGATGAAGGCCATCGTCGTCGGTTGCGCGAGACCGCCGACGACTCTGCGGACAGTCAAATTCGCGTCGAGCATAGTTGGTCCCGTTACCAACGTGGCCGCGCCCATCCGTGTCAGACCGTTGCTCGTTCCCGTCACCGTCAGCGCAAAATTTCCGAGGGGCGTGTTCCCGGTGTTCGTCACCGTCAGCGTGGACGTGCGCGCTGTCGCGTCGGTGATATTGATGGCAGCGGGGTTGAAATCGGCCGTCGTGTTTGCGGGCAATCCCGCGACGCTCAAATTGACGCTGCCGGTGAAACCGCTTGACGGTGTGACGGTCACGGTGTAACTGCCGCTCGCGCCGGGCAGGATAGTCTGCGCGGCCGGCGTTACTGTCACGGCGAAGTCGCCCGCCGCGACGACGGCGGGTTGGATCGACACGAAGCCGAAGTTGATGCTGTCGCCGGAAGTGTTGCCGTCGTTGTTCGCTTGATTGCCGGCGAAATAGAAAAGCACCGGCCCGACGTTCTCACCCGGCGCTGTCCAGTTGAAAGTCCAACTCGCGCTGTTCTGCTGCCCCTGATAAGTGCCCGCCGAAGTGTGCTCGACGTATTGCCGCGCGGGATTGCCGGTCGTGCCGGAGACGACTTGCGTCCGCCCATCGCCGCCCGGTTGGAGCGTGCCGGCGCGAGTGCCCGTGTCGTCTAACGCCGTCAACTGAAATCCCCAGCGTCGCCGCGACGGGTGCGCGTTCGATTCGTTAAAGGTGATCTGGTAGGTCTGTCCCGGCACGTAAGTCTGCGGCGCGGCGACCGTGATCGTGCCCGGCGGAGCGCCGTCCGGCAGATGACACTCGCGGCAATCGAACTCGCCGGGCGCGCCCGTGAAGCCCGGATCGGGGCCGGACGAGCGCGCCGCCGCCACACGATTGTTCAAGAGCATGACGAGCGCGCCAGCGCACAGAAAAGCAATGAGGACGAAAAGCTTAATGACTTTAACGTAACGCATGATTTCTTTCGCGTGCCTGATGCACCGGACAGTTGAGCTTGAAGTCGGATGACAATTAAAAAAGGCGTGGCATTCGCCGGCACTGCTCGGAGGAACACCACGCCCTGTGAAATGATCGAACGCCCGCCACTGCTCTCAGATCATAAACCCGAGATTGGCGGATGAAAATCGAGTGATGAACGGGAAGACCGTTGTCAGATCGTTTGGCGACAAGCCATACCAAGTGGCGAGAGTGGCCGCGTATTGTTCGACGGATGTTGTCGGAATCCAGCGCCCGCGCGGATTCGAGTTGCTGTCCGTGTCGTCCGGGCCGCCCAACTGAAGCGTCGGGAATGTGCCGAACAAGCGCCCGCCGTTGACCGAACCGCCGACGATGAAGTGATGGCTGCCCCAAGCGTGATCCGAGCCGACGGCGGCGCCCGATCCGGCGGGCTGCAACGTGCGCCCGAAATCAGAGTGGGTGAAGGTCGTCACCTTGTCGCTCACGCCCTGCGCCACCATCTCGTCGTAGAAGGCTTTGATCGCGTCGCCCACCTGCAAGAGCAGCGCACCCTGACCGTTGACCGCCATCTGATTGCTGTGCGTGTCGAAGCCGCCGACGTTGCAGAAGAAAATTTGCCGCTTCATGCCGAGCGTGTCGCGCAATTTGACGAGGCGCGCGATCTGCTCCAACTGGTAGCCGAGCGTGGTGTTCGGGAAGTCGATGGTGAGCGTCACGTTGGCGGTGGCGAGCGCGGCGCTCGTCTGCAACGCCGAAGAAGTAACGTCGGCGGAAGCCTTGATGAGACTGCCCCCCGCGAGCGCGCGAATCTGATCAAACGCGGTGCGGCGCGAGGCAATCTCGGCCGTCGAGCCAGTCAACGTCAGCGGCAACACATTGGCGAGCGCCGTGCGCGAGTCGGAGATGGCGAGCGGGCGCGTCGCCTGCCCGGTCACGAACAGAC
>JACCRA010000259.1 GCA_013813825.1 Pyrinomonadaceae bacterium
AATCAAATTGCCGGCGGCGCGCAACGCCCCCGTCGCGCGCCCTGAGACGCTGATGTTCGCGCCGGGCAGCAGCGTGGCGAAGAGCGGCGTCAGGTCAGCGCCGGTGAGTGTCGTCTCGATGGTCGTCCGCAGATTCTCGTCGCCGAGATCGACTGTCGCGGCGATGACCTGCGGCTGGCCGAGCAGGCCGGTGGTCAACCGCACGTTGAGTTGTTGATTCTCGGTGCGTCCGACGAGTGTCAGCGTGCCGGCGCTCTGCCCGTTGACGATCACATCGCGGCCCTCGCCGGTGAAGTTGATCTGAAAACTGCGCGTGTCGGCGAAACGGCCGGAGAGGTTGGCGCTAAAGTCGAACGTGCCGTCGAGCGACGGCGCGCTCGCCACTTGCCCGCCAGCGAACGACTCGATGAGATCGAGATTGACGTTGGTCCCATTGGCGCGCAAATCGAAGCCGGTGGTCGCGGTGTCAACAGTGCCGCTCGCCGTGACGCGCCCGGAGCGCAGGCGCGCGTCCAATGTTTCGAGATTAACTGTCGTGCCGTTAAAAGTCGCTTTCGCGATGATCTCTTCAAACGGCTCGTTGCCGATCCGGCCGGGGCCGGCACGCAAGTCGGCGCTGCCACTGAGCGCGCCCGGCAGCCCCGTGACGCTGACACGGCCGGACGTGGGACCAACGGCAGCGAGTTGCGAAGTCAACTGACTGCGCCCGAAGTTAGGGAACGCAGCAATCAGCCGGCCAATGTCGTAGCGTTCGAGTGTCGCTTCGAGCGTTCCCGTGTTCGCTCCCGCCTGTAGCGGCACGGTCAGCGCAAACTGAATTTGTCCGCTGTCTCCGGCGGCGACAAGGCGGCCGTCCGGGATGCTGACCGCCGCCGGCGTCGAACGGATCGAGGCGGTGAGCGCGCCGAGATCGCGCCCGTTGGCGGCGAGCGCGCCGAGCGACACGCGACCATCCACGCTCGGCGCGTTCAAACTTCCGCGCACCGTGCCGTCGAAATTAAGCGCGCCCGCCAGCTCAAGGCCGTAAGACGACATCGTGTCTTCCAATTCGCCGAGCAAGCCGGAATTGATCGCGATGCGCTGCAACTCCGCCGCGTCGGTCGAAGCCAAATTAACTTGCAGATTCGAGTCGCCCTCGAACGAGAACTGTCCCGTCGCCGTCAACTCCGTAGCGCCGGCGCGCACGTTCGCGCGTTCGAGTTGGAACAGGCCGCGCTCCGCGCGCACGGTCAATTCGCCGTTGACGGGCGTGCGTCCGCCTACCTCGTTGCCGGTCTCGCCGGTGAACCGCGTGTTCAGCGTCCCGCTCGCCAACTCGACGTTGGTCCCCGGAAAGCGCAGGTCAACCGTCCCCGTCGCCGCGCCAGCCAGCGGGGCCGTGTTGCCGGTCACAAGCGCGATCAATTTGCCCACGTCCAGATCGGAGAAGCTCGCCGCGACGCGCGACGCGCCGCCGCGCGTGGTGCTGATCACGGCGTTGCCCGAAGCGCGGCCGTTCATCGCCTCGGCGTTGAAGTTGTTAAGTTGAATCTCGCTGTTGGTGGCAATTACTTGCGCCCGCGCCGCGCCGAGCGGAATCTCGCCAAGCACGCCGCCGCCCAGACTCAAATCCGCGCTCGCGCGATAACGCCCCGCTGGTTCCACGACAAAGATTGGCCGTCCGAGCCGCACGTTCTCGACGCGCCCATCGCCAAGCTGTGCGTTGCCCGTCTTGAACGCGACCGTGCCGACGTTGATGTCGTTCGTCGTCCCCTCAATGCGCCCGCTCTCAAAGATTGCCAGTCGCACGCCCGCGACACTGAGACTGCCGAGTTGCGCGCCCGCGACTGTGCCACCGCCGACGCGCGCGTTGTTCACCGCCACGTTCGTCACGCCGACGCGATTCGTCGCCGTGATGCCGCTGGCCGTCACACCGCCCAAGCGCGCCTGCTCGGCCTGAATTGTCCCGGCGTTGAGCGTGTTGGCCGAAGCGTCGAAGCCGCCTTCGATTGTCTTAAACTTGATGCCCGACACCTGCGCGCCGCCGACGCTCAAGCCCTCGGCCGTGATGCGATTCGCGCTGGCGCGCTGTGCGCCGCCGGACATCTCGCCGTCGCGGTATTCGGCCAGTGCGTCGTCGAGGAACAGGCCGGCGATGGTGGTCGAATCCTGTCTGGCCGACGCCGCGCGCAAATCGCCGAGAAAGCGAAAATCCGTCCCCGTCCCCATCACGCCGCCCTGTGCTTGGACGAGATTGAGCCGGAAATCGCCCGCCGTCAAAAGCTCCGCCACCGCCTGACCCTGCGCTTCGTAAGCCGCCCCCTGCCCCTTGCCGCGCGCCGTCACGTTCAAGTTTTTTAAGCGGATATTGTCCGCCGCCAGCGCGTCGGACGTGACTTGCCCCTCGACCTGAAATTTATCGCCCTCGCCCGTCACGTTGCCGACGAACTGCCCCGCGCCCCTGAGCGTCGCCCCCGTCGGGAACGTCTCGGAGATTTGCGTCAGATCGACGTTCGCGGACGTGACCTGCAACTGGTAACGTAAGGCACGCCAATCGTCCAACGTGCCTTGCAAACGCGCCTCCGCGACGGGCGAGCGCAACACGAGCGATTGAATCTCGGCGCGCGTTTGATTGACGCGCGCTTTAACCTCGATGTCGATGTCGTTGACGGGGCGTCCGTCGTAAGTGAACGTCGAATCCGCGAGCGACACTTCGACGCGGTTCATCCGGCTCTCGGCGGGCTGCGTCAGATCGTCGGGCTGCACCGTCGCCGTCAGGTTGCGCGCCTCGCCGGACAGTTCGTGTCTGGCGTCGCCGTAATGCACGACGCCGTTTTTCAGACTGACCTGCGCGGTCGAATAAGAAAACAACAGGCGGCTGTTCGGGTTGGGTTCGGGCAGGCGTAAATTGCCAAAGTTCGAGCGCCCTTCGGCGTCAAACTGGACCCACAGTTCGAGGCCGTCGATCTCCAGTTTTTCGAGGTTGACGTTGCGGCGTAAATTGAGCGCGTAGAGGTCTTCGATGCGGACGGTGGCGAGCAACTGATTGACGCGGCCGATCCGCTCGCCGGTCGCCGCGTCGTAGAGATCGAGGCCGAGGATTTCCACCGTGCGCGGCGAAAATTTAGTATGGAACTCGCGAATCTCCGCCCGGATACCGTACTGTCCGAGCGTTTGCACGATCTGCCCGGCGATGATGTCATCGATTCGTCCGGTACGGTACATGAAAACGACGACGAGCAGCACCGACAAAATGCCCGCCGCCAACGCGATGCCGGTCCAGATGGCGTTGCGCCGGTTGATCACACGCCGCCAATGACGACGCCCTGCGGGCGTGGTTTCATCGGCAGAGGGCGACGCGCTGTCCTCGCCCGCCGCCGGCGCGGCGGATGAGGGCGGCTCGCCCGTCCCTTCAGATGATGGCCGTGGGGAACGCTCGTCCCCGTCGTCAACAGGCATAAACTATCGCCATTCGTCGCGCGTGCGGTCGTTAAGATTTAACTAACTTTCAGGAGAGAGTGAAAAGCAAGGATGAAGACGGAAGCCAGACTAACGGCATTGAGCTTTACTTTCATCCTTCATCCTTCCGCCTTCATACTTGCTCTTGCCGGTTCGCCGAGTGGCACGTTGCCGACGACTTCAAGATCGAAGCCTTCGAGCGCGGTGACTTTCGGCGGGTGATTCGTCAGCAGCAGAATACGGCGCAGGCCCAGTTCGTGCAGGATTTGCGCGCCGACACCGTAATCGCGATTGGCCCCATAGCCGGTTTCGACGCTGGCATCGGCGAAGCTGATGCCGCGCTCGCGCATCAGCGCGTAAGTCCGCAGTTGGTGCAGCAGATCGAGTCCGTGCTCGCGCTGCTTGAGATAGAGGACGACGCCGCGCCCCGCCGCCGCAATCTTCTCTAACGCCGTGTGCAGTTGAAAAGCGGTATCGTCGAGCGCCGAGCCGAACACGTCGCCCGTTACATTCTCGGTGTGGACGCGCACCAGCACCGGCTCATCGCTACCATCGCTGCCAGCCGCCACATCGCCCATCACCATCGCGAGGTGAATCTCTTTGTTGATGACGTTCTCGAACGCGATGGCGCGGAACAAACCATAGACGGTCGGCAACTCCGTCTCCACCGCGCGCCGCACCAACGTCTCCTTGCGAATCCGGTAGCGGACGAGATCGGCCACCGAGACAATCTTCAGATCATGTCGCGCGGCATACTCGCGCAGTTCCGGCAGACGCGCCATCGTCCCATCCGGGTTCATGATCTCGCAGATCACGCCCGCCGGGTACAGTCCCGCGATGCGCGCCAGATCGACGCTCGCTTCCGTCTGGCCGGGCCTCACCAGTACGCCGCCCGTGCGCGCCCGCAGAGGGAAGATGTGGCCGGGCCGCGCCAGATCGGCTGGCTTCGTTTTCGGATCGACAGCCGTCAAGATCGTCATCGCCCGATCCGCCGCCGAGATACCGGTCGTCACGCCCCGCCGCGCCTCGATGGAGACAGTGAACGCCGTCCCCAGAAACGAAGTATTATCGGCTACCTGCATCGTCAAATGCAGTTCGTCGCAACGCTCCTCGGTGAGCGGCAGACAGATCAGCCCGCGCGCGTGCGTCGCCATGAAATTGATAATTTCCGGCGTCACCTTCTCGGCCGCGCAGACGAGATCGCCCTCGTTCTCGCGGTCTTCGTCATCCACGATAATGACCATCCGCCCATCGCGAATCCGGGCGGCGGCTTCCTCAATCGAAGCAAACGGCATGTCGAATGTATCCGGGCTGTCAGTTGTTCGGGGAGATGTTGCTAACGGCGGCTATGTTACCCGAAACTCCGATTTTTGGCGACTGGCTATCAAGTGGAACAACCCGCCAACCGCTGACGAAAACACCGCGATGCTGTAAGCGACGACACGAGAAAGGAAAAAGCGATCCACGAATCACACGAAGCGACACGAAGCCAAACACACAAAATTCGTGATGATTGTTTCGTGCTGTTTCGTGTCATTTCGTGGATGATGCTTTTCCGTTTGTTCCAATCTTGTCAGTTCCGATTCGCTCGGATCGCGGGCAGGGACTAGCTCTGCCCGCTGCGCTTCATGGGGTGTTCGGCATATGGCATTCGGCAGCTTGCACTCACTTGTCGTAGAATCGAAGCCTGTGGAGGAATGCTGATGGCAGTTACGACTTTTCAAGGCACGGTTGAAAATGGGCAAATCCGTCTCGCGGCGGACGTTCAATTGCCCGAAAGAGCAAAAGTTTATGTCGTCGTGCCAGACCTTGAACAAGACGCCGGCGACACGAAGTTCGATTTAGCCGAGATGGTTTCGCGGATGCCGCCGGATTATCAAGCGGGCGAAGAAAGTTTTGGCGAGCCTATGGGCAAGGAAGAATGGTAGATGCCCGTTTACGTTCCCGAAAAAGGCGACTTCATCACGCTCTCTTTTGACCCGCAATCCGGCCACGAGCAAAAAGGCAGGCGACCCGCACTCGTCATCAGTAACTTTCTTTTCAATCAAGCGACCGGGTTAGCAATTGTCTGCCCGCTCACGAACACCAATCGCGGCATCCCGTTTCATTTGCCTGTGCCAAGCTCATCCTCGTTGACTGGTTTCGTGATGATCGAGCAAGTCAAATCCATCGACTATCACGCTCGAAAAGCGAAGTTCGTTGAACAAGCTCCGTCGCAATTTGTTGAGGATGTAGTCGCGGTGGTTGATATTTGTATCAAGTAGCCGTCGGCCGCGTTGCCGCTTATTGGCGGAGGCGATGTTGAATAAGCGTTGGGCGTTTCAGTTGCGTTAAATGAGTATGAAAGAAAAGTACAATATCAAGATTGAAGAAGATTTTAATCAAGTATTGAATACGATTGATGAGGAGATGCGAACAGCGAATGTTCCAATTCCCGCACGTCAGATTAAGGGATGGTTAAAATTCTCTTCCCGTTTTGGCTTGGGCTTAAAAATGAGCGATCCATTATCTCAAAAGGTAATGGATTGGTTTGGTCGTAGGTATGGAGACAAAATCAAAGTTGATTTTGCTGAGGGCGAAATCGCAGTATCTATTCGTGGCGACCTGTATAAGATGTATTTCCCCTTCTATGCTGGAACAATACAAATTATTTGTGACCCAAGATTCTGGATGAGCGAGCCGGGCATGCAAATCGCTAAAGATGAGAACGATCCTTTACCAGCCATCAATGTACTGAATTGTATAGACTCGACTTTATCCAATTAAGCCGCGAGAGCAAGGCAGGAAAATAAATGATCCAGTACCTTGCCGGGAATTAGCACACACTCCGCCTGTCGAGCAGAGTTCACTAAATACCGGGACC
>JACCRA010000333.1 GCA_013813825.1 Pyrinomonadaceae bacterium
GTCGCATCTCGCGACGCTCCACGGGATTCGGCTGATCGGTCTGACAAGCCGCGACTGAGTAACGGATGTGTTCGTGCTCGACGCCTTTCGGCATTATTGGAGTCGTCATAAGCTGGCGGCACTTGCCAAAACTGAAAGCATTCTAAATTCGCTACCTCTCGCCCAACACTAAATGCGGCACGGGCGCGGCGACGACGCGCGTGTTGTAGCGTTCGATGTCAGCGCGGCGCGCGGGCGTGAGCGGGTACTGTTCGGGTGCGCTGTACGGGTAATTCGTCATGCCGTGAAACGGTAGTTGGCCGACCGCGTCGGGGCTGGCCGAGTTGAGGTCCATTTCTTTGCTGTAGCCGTCGGCGTAGAGCAGGAAGGTGCGCGTCCAGCCCGTTGGCAGTGGGGGCAAAGTTTTCGCGTCGAAGGAGAGACTGATGGCATCGCCGGGGCGCGAGATGACGAACAGATCATCGACCTGTTCGAGCAACTCTCGCATGTCGCCCTCGCGCGTGTAGCGGCCGGGCATCGTCTTCCACGGCGAGTTCAGAAGAACTTTCGCGAAGTCGTAGCCGAAAGGCTCGCGCCCGTCCGGCGTGATTTCAGCGGAGAAGCCGCGCCAACGCAAGTCGGCGACTGTCGGGGCAAGATGCGTCAGGCGCGTCGGATGCTGCTCGCCGGAATCGTCCACGAGAATCTGGTCCCAATAAATCCGCATGTTGGTAACGATCCGCACCTCGCGGCTGGCCGATAAAAACTTGCCGGTGAGATCGACCGTCACCGTCTGCGGGCGGCCGACGGGGATGCCGATGTTTTCGATCACCGTCCGCCAGTTCCCTGCTCTGTCTTTAACTTGGAGCGCGGGCGGCTTGAGCGACAAGCCCTGTTGCGCGGCGGCCACGTTGTCGCTCGAAAAGGCGTAGTCCGTCCACCCGTTCAGCAACATAAGGGATGAGGGCGGAGGGATGAGGGATGAAGAGGAAGAAACTTTCTTGTTTGTTTCATCCCTCATCCCTCCGCCCTCATCCCTTCCCTCCGTGCCGAGATCGAGCGTCAAGGTGTGCTCGTCGGCGTAGCCGCGAAGGCGATGCCGGCGAAAGTTGTCGGGGTACTGCCGATCCATCCGCGCGACGCGCTCCGTCACGTCCGCGCCTGTGTCGTCAAATGCTTTCATGGGCGGGCGCGCGCCGCGCGTAGCATAAAGTTTGAAAGTTGTGGCGGTCGGATTGCCGAGACCTTCGTTGGGGTAAACCTCGACGCCCGCGGGGTGCGCGACGGCGACGAGTCGGAGATGATCGATGAAGAGCACTTCCTCCAACTCGTTCGTCACGCGCAACTCGTAGCGACCACCGCGCGGCCTCAACTGGTCCCCTCTGATTCGCACGTACTCGTCTGGATCGGGCACGGGGCGGACGCCGGGCGCAACCCAATAGCCCATCTCGCCGCCGCCCATGAAATCGGTGATGAACTCGAATCGCTCGCCGTTCCAAGCATATAAAAAAGGACACGACGAAGGCTTGCGATCAAGCTCGGTGACAGTGAGGCTCATGGCCGCCGGCGGCTTCGCCGGTCTCTTCGCGCCGGTGGCGGTGGTCGTGGTGTTGGGCGTGATGTCAGTCTCGGCCTGCACGATGCCGGCGGGCCATTGCACGCGCACGGCGTCGGTTTGCGTGCGCGGTCCGAGGCCGAACACGATGTCGGCGGGCGCGGGCGCGGGACTGGCCGCGTAGGTTTCGAGCTTCTGCTGCAAGCTGCCCGCGCGCGCCTCGATCTTCGCGCCGACGCCGCTCCGGTTGCTGACCTTGCCCGCGAGTCGCACGCGGACGGACTGGTGGCGGCTGCCGCCATTGTTGCGCGCGAACATGAACGAGTTGTTTGCCAGACGCAAGATCAGATCGGTGTCGCCGTCCGCGTCAACGTCGCCTGAGACGAGCGCGCGCGGCGAGAGGTTCTCCGGCACTAAGTCGCGCGCGACGGCGCGGCGGCTTTCGTTCACCCAGTCGCTGCCGATGTTACGCCAAACGCGCACAGACCCGTCGCCGCCCGCCGTCGTGAATGCAATCAGCAGATCGAGCAGGCCGTCGTTATCGTAGTCGAGAAACTGCGCCGCCGTGGCCGAGGCGAAGCGCGCGTTCGACACATCGCCCGGCGCGGCGGGAGCGGCGGTCATCACAAACTTACCGCGCCCGTCGCTGATGGCGAACACGCCGGGCGCGTCGTAAGCCCCGAAATAGAAATCCGTGAACTTATCTTTGTTAAGATCGCCCGCCGCCGCGCAAGTGGCCGGCACGGATTCACTCAGGCCGACTTCCGCCGCGACATCGCGGAACGTCGTGTCGCGCAGATTGCGATACAGCACGGGCGGCGCGCCGAATTGCGCGACGAGCAGATCGACATCACGACGGTTATCGTAATCCGTCGGGACGACGGCAACGGCGTGATTATTCTTCGCGCCCGCCACCTTCGCGGCCACGGTAATGTCCGTGAACTTCCCGTTGCCGTTATTCCGCAGCAATAGGTTGGGCGCACCCGCATAGTCAACCGGAAAAGTAACAGTGCCGCTCACTTTTCCAAGAACCGGGTAAGTTGCTTGATTAAGATCGGCGAGGCCGGCGATAAAAATGTCGAGATCACCGTCGTGATCGGCGTCAACAAACGCGGTCGAGATCGAGAGGTGCGGGTAGGCGGGGAAGCCCGTCGTCGCAGTCACGTCGCGAAAGCGCCCGCCGCCTTCGTTGCGATAGAGCGAACTGGTCCCATAGCGCAACACGAAGAGATCGGGTTGCTCGTCGTTATCGAAATCGCCCGCGACCGCGCCCGTGACAATGCCGCCCGGCTCGCCGCCGAGGAGCGCGCCGCTCTCTTTCGTCACGTCAACAAACTTGCCCTTGTCGTTGCGATACAGCGTCTGAGCGCCCGCCGCCGCACGAGCCTCGAAGAGATCGAGATCACCATCGCCGTCAAAATCAAAGAGCACCGCCGCGCCAGACAGCCGCGCGACGAGTTCGCGCTTCCCTTCCTCCGTGAAATCAGAAATCTTGAAGTAATTGCCCAGTGCCGCGCGGGAATTCGACGAGATCAAACCGGTCGCACGACTCTTCGCGGCCGCGCTGAAGATGCTCGCCGTTGCGTCGTTGAAGCCGACAGCGGGAGTCGTCTTACTGATTAGTTCCGGCTCCGCGCCGGTCGAAGTGATCGCTTCGGCGTAACGGCCCTGTTCAAGGTAAGTCGTCTGATCGATGGTCGTCGCCGCGCCGCTCTGCCGGAGCGATTGAAAGCGCCGCATCAACTGTTGGCCTTCAGCGCGCGAGTTGGCGCGCAGCAACGCCGTCGCGAGATTATAGAGAGCCGTGCCATTGTACGGCTCGCTTGCGACCGCCTTGCGGAACGCCGCGATGGCTTGCGGGTACTGGCGTTGTTGCGCGTAGAGTTGGCCGAGATTGACGTTCGCGCCCGTGTCGTTTGGATCGATGGCGAGCACGCGCTCGAAGGCGGCGACGGCTTCCTCCGTGCGGTTTTGCGACTTCGCGATCAGGCCGAGCAGATATTGCGGCTGCGGCGCTTGCGGCGCGGCCGAGGCGGCGGCCTGCGCTTCCTTCAATGCGGCTGGCACGTCAGGGACGTTGAAGAGGGCAATGGCGAGATTGATGCGCGCAAGCTTCAACTCCGGCTCGATGGCGAGCGCCCGCCGGAACGCTGCCGCGCCCTCCCGGTGCTTGAACTGTTCGAGCAGCGCGACGCCGAGATTGTTCAGCCGGTAAGCCTCTTCCCGCGCGGGTGTGATGGGCCAGTTCTCGCCGGTGGCCGTCCCCACTCCCAACGATGGAGCGGCGGTCAGCGCAAACAGACAGAGGCTAACGCAAACGAAGGCGACCGCGAGTTGTCGAATTTTCATCCCTGAATTGAATGTGTGTACTGACATCAACGCCGACCGAAGCGGCAGCGTCTTGACGGCCGGGCAGCGAATTATTGTTAGCGGGGAAACCAGCGGGAACTTTAAGTGGCCGGCGGAATCACTGTCAAATCACGACTCGGCAAGGGCAGAGAGCTTGATCGAAGAACAGCTTCTAGTTGAGGTTTTGTTTGTCGAACGCAAACCACGGATGCCGCCGATGCGCGGCTTTTCGTTTTCGCTTTTATCTTCACTCAGTAC
>JACCRA010000338.1 GCA_013813825.1 Pyrinomonadaceae bacterium
GGCTCGTATCGCTACTTAGAGAGCAACGCCGCGCCGGTGCTTAACGTCGACGGTGAACTAACCGGTTATCGCGGAACCGACCGCGACGTGACGGATCGGATTCGCGCGCAGCAGGCGCTCATCGAGAAGGAGGAACAGTTGCGGCAGGCGCAGAAGATGGAGGCCATCGGCCAATTGGCGGGCGGTGTCGCGCACGACTTCAACAATTTGCTAACGGCGATTCTCGGCTACAGCGAGTTGCTGCTGCGCGAACTCCCGCCCGACGCCGCGCCGTCGCGCCACAAAGTCGAAGAGATTAAACACGCCGGCGAGCGGGCCGCGACCCTCACGCGGCAGTTGCTCGCCTTTAGCCGCAAGCAGATGCTTCAACCGAAAGTGCTGAACCCGAACGTCGTCGCCCTTGGCGTCGAGAAGATGTTACGGCGGCTGCTCGGCGAGCACCTCGAACTGCGGCTCAAGCTAGAGCCGGCGGTCGGACTGATCAAGGCCGATCCCGGCCAACTCGAACAAGTCGTCATCAACCTCTCGATCAACGCCCGCGACGCGATGCCGGAAGGCGGCAAACTGCTCGTCGAGACGCGCAACGTCGAACTGGACGAGCACTACGCCGGACGGCGCGCCGATGTAGTGCGCCCCGGCCGCTACGTCATGCTGGCTGTCAGCGACACCGGCACGGGGATCGAGCCGCAAATTCAGGAGCGGATTTTCGATCCGTTCTTTACCACCAAAGAGCAGGGCAAGGGGACGGGTCTCGGCCTCTCCACCGTCTATGGCATCGTCAAACAGTCAGAGGGTCACCTCTGGGTCTATAGCGAGCCGGGGCGGGGCACGACCTTCAAAGTCTATCTGCCGCGCGTGGATGAGCCGGCCGACCTTGCGGCGGCGGGCGCTACTACTGTCCCGGCGGCGGCCGTGCCCGGCGGCGCTGAGACCGTGCTGCTCGTTGAAGACGAGGAGATCGTGCGCGAGTTGACGCGCGAGATGCTGGAACTGATCGGCTACCGGGTGGTAGCGGCGGCGGACGGCGCGGAGGCGCTCGAAATCGCGCGGCGGCAACCGGCGAATTGGCCCGGCTTGCTGTTGACCGATGTGGTGATGACGCGGATGAGCGGGCGCGAGTTGTCCGGGCGGCTGCGCGCGTTCCACCCGCAAGTCAAAACATTATTCATGTCGGGCTATACCGAAGCCGCCATCGTCCAGCACGGCGTGATCGACTCCGACATCGCCTTCCTGCCCAAACCATTTACGCTCGATGACCTCGCCCGCAAGTTGCGCGAAGTAATCGACGCGCCGGACAAGAATACTCTCGGCAACCAGTGATTGGAGTGATGCCCGTCGCGCCGCACGAACTGGGATAACCTTGACGCAAACTCGTCTGGCCCGGCCGTCAAGAGATCACGGAGCGTCGAAACATCCGCGCGTTTGAAACTGTCAGCCCGTTTGTCCGTAAGTTAATCCTGAGTTTTCAATTCGAGGTAATTGAGCTTCAAAGCTGACACCTCAAATTAGAGAGCACAAATTTCAGCTTGGAATTCAGAAAGCGCGAGAGTTATGTTGCACCTTCCGCTACTTCGTTGGGGTGAACCGTATCGTAGTCTGGACGTGGCGCGCGTGCCACACCATCAAACGCGTGAGTTGTTCGTCGAAGTCAGTCAGGCGAACGTCGGACTGATCCGGCGCGACCTCGCGCGGCAGGAGCAGAGTCGCGCGTCGTTGCTCGGTTTCGCGTCCGCCGAACTGCTTGCCATGTGCGCGCGGGCGGCGGAACACTTGGCGCACGACACGCTGCCGCTCGGCGATGAAGCGCAGACGCCCACCGATTACGTCGCGCAGGTTACGGCGACGACCGGATTGCCGCACGTCTTTGTGCGGCGGAATCTCGAAAAAATTCGCGGCGTGCTGGCAAACATGGAAAACGTCTTGAACGGTTTGACGCGGCAACTCGATCTGCGCGTGCTTGACGAAGGTTACGGTGAATCGAGAGGTCAAGCGGTCAGCTTTTACCCACGGGCGCACGCGCTCGGAGCGGTGTTGCCGAACAACTCGCCGGGCGTCCACGCCCTGTGGGTGCCGGCCGTCGCACTCAAGATGCCGCTCGTGTTGAAGCCCGGCGGGGCTGAACCGTGGACGCCGTATCGCATCATCCAAGCTTTCATCCGCGCCGGTTGCCCGCCCGCCGCGTTCAGCTTTTACCCGACGGGGCACGCGGGCGCGGCCGAGATTTTGCGCGGCTGCGGGCGCGGGATGGTCTTCGGCGACGCGGGCGCGACCGAGCCGTGGCGCGCGGACGGCGGGCGCGTCGAAGTCCACGGCCCCGGCTTCAGCAAAATCGTGCTCGGCCGTGATAGCGCGGCGGACTTCGAGCAATATCTCGACGTGATCACAGCGTCGATTGCCGAGAACGGCGGGCGCTCGTGCGTCAACGCTTCCAGCGTGTGGGTGCCTGCCCCGCACGGCCGCGAGATCGCCAACGCCATCGCGGCGCGTCTCGCCAGAATCGCGCCGCGCCACGCCGCGGACGAAGAAGCGCAGCTCGCGCCTTTCGCCGACGCGAATGTGGCCCGGCGCATCTCCGCACAGATTGACAGCGCGCTTGGCGAGCCGGGCGCGCACGACGTGACAGCCGAGCAGCGCTCCGGCTCCCGGCTCGTCGAATGGCACAACTGCGCGTACCTGCTTCCGACGATCATTCACTGCGAGACACCCGCGCACCCGCTGGCGAATCGCGAATACTTGTTCCCCTTCGCCAGCGTCGTCGAATACGGTGACGGCGAAGTGCCGGCGGCACTCGGCCCCAGCCTCGTCGTCACAGCGCTCACCGACGACCGGCAACTGATTCGCCAACTACTCGCGTCGCCGCACGTAGATCGCTTGAACATCGGCCCCGTTCCCACCAACCACATCGCTTGGGACCAACCGCACGAAGGCAATTTGTTCGAGCACCTTTATGCACGGCGTGCATTCCAGAAAGAAGCTTTCAGCAATCAGCGGTCAGCTTTCAGCTCAAAGCCGTTGCCGGAAGTTAATTGCTGAATGCTGACCGCTGATTGCTGTTTTATGCGTCTTCTTTATCTCACCGCCGGGGCGGCGAACATGTATTGCGGCAGTTGCCTGCGCGATAACGCGCTGGCGACGGAGTTAATGGCGCGCGGTCATGACGTGCTGCTGGTCCCTGTCTATACGCCGACGCTAACGGACGAGCCTAACGTCAGTCAGGAGAAGGTTTTTTTCGGCGGCATCAGCGTTTATCTGCAACAGCACTCGGCGCTGTTCCGGCGGTCGCCGTGGCTGTTAGATAAACTGTGGGATTCGGCGGCGGCGTTGCGATTGGCCTCGCGCCGCTCGCTGCCAGTTGATCCGCGCTGGCTCGGCGAGTTGACCATCTCGATGCTCAAGGGCGAAAGCGGCCATCAGGGCAAAGAACTGTGGAAGATGCTCCACTGGATGCGCGAGCAAGCGACGCCCGATTTGGTCAGCCTACCGAACTCACTGCTGATTAGCATGGCACGACCGATCAAGGGCGCTCTCAATCGTCCCGTCTGCTGCACGCTGCAAGGCGAAGATTTATTCCTGAACGGCCTGAATGCGGCGCATCGCGAACAATCGCTTCGATTGATCCGGGCGCAGGTCGAACACGTCGATTGCTTCATCGCCGTCAGCGATTATTACGCGCGGTTCATGTGCGATTTTCTCGGCATCCCGGAACGGAAAATGAGAGTCGTGCCCTTAGGCATCAACCTTGACGGGTACGACGACGCGGAGGCCGCAACAGTTAAACGCGCGCCGGCAGGCGCAGCAGAGAACGGCGACACGTTTACCGTCGGCTATTTCGCGCGCGTCGCGCCGGAGAAGGGACTTCACTTGTTATGTGAGGCTTACCGCCGCCTGCGCGCGCGCGGCGACATCCCGGCGGCACGGCTCGAAGTGGCGGGCTACCTCGCGCCCGAACATCAGACTTACCTGCGCGGACTCGAACAGCAAATGAGCGAGTGGGGCTTCGCCGGCGAGTTTCACTATCGCGGCGTGCTCGACCGGCGACAGAAGATCGAGTTTCTGCACGGCCTTGACGTGTTCTCAGTGCCGGCGACTTACGACGAGCCGAAAGGCATCTCGTTGCTCGAAGCGTTGGCCTGCGGCACCCCGGTGGTCGAGCCGCGTCGCGGCGCGCTGACGGAAATCGTCGAGCGTACCGGCGGTGGCCTACTCGTCGAGCCTGACGATGCCGAAAGTTTGGCTGAAGGCTTACACACCATCTGGCGCGAACCGGAGCGCGCACGCGACCTCGGCCGTCAAGGCGCGGCGGCGGTGCGCGCCCGCTACAGCGTCGCCCACATGGCCGACCGTGCGCTCGAAGTTTATGAGGAAGTTGTCAGTAATCAATAGTCAGCGATGGCAAAGCCATGCTCCGATGTTTTTGTCTGAACTGGCTGCTGTTCACTGATTACTTCTTCATAAACTTCGAGTGCGCAATCGGCCATGTGGGCGACGCTGTAGCGGGCACGCACCGCCGCCGCGCCTTGACGACCGAGGTCGCGGGCGCGCTCCGGTTCGCGCCAGATGGTG
>JACCRA010000391.1 GCA_013813825.1 Pyrinomonadaceae bacterium
AGCTGAAGATGGTGATCACTGCTAAGAGTGTGATTCGCTTCATGGAAATCTCTCCCTTGTGTTGTCAGAAATGGATGTTGCCTAAGCGCCCCGGCGTGGGAGCGGATGCCCGTCTGGCCCGCACGCAGACGCTGTCGCGCCTAGAAAGTGGTCAATGAACGCGAGGAGTAAATAACGGCGTCGAGCGAACGGGTGAGCCGATCAGCGTCCCTGCCGTGTACTCCGTGGTTGGAAGCGTAAGTTAACGCGCCGTGGCGCTGGCCGTGTTCGACGCTCCACTGCGATTCCCGGTCATCCGCCTTCACGGAGTAGTGGACCGAACCAGCGCGATGATCAACGCGAAGGTGTAGGCGGTGGTCATCAGGCCGGCGATCAATAACAACTTGCTGATGAGATTATTGAACACACAACGGTCGTTCTTTTGTGGCATGACGCTCTCCCTCTGACTTTTCAAGTTTCAATTGCCTTGCCGACGCGCGCGGGATGTCATCGTCCACGCGCAATGCAAAATCATCTTCCAGCACAACCCGCAGGATCCCGCCCACGGCTGGGATGAACATCGCAGGGATTCATCTAAGGGGGTCTGCTTTAGACAGAGAGGTAAGCGGCCTTGAAAGTACATCAGAGCCGTTATTTATTCCGATGTCTTTTAATGTTACCGAGCGGGAGCGTAGAATTCGGTGGTGACTGGCGGTGATTTACTGTCGCATGAGGAAGGGTAAAGATTTAAAAACAGCGGAGAGTCAACAAGCGTGACGAAGTGAATCTTCGCCACACTTGTTGACAGCGTTTGCACTGAACACCCTATTTCTTTGGAGCCACCTCAGATGGTCAGTAGCGCCGGAGACCGACCGCCGCCGCCGCGTCTATGCGTCGCGGGACTGAAGTGTTGATGGTTTGAGCGGTTGAGATGATGCGCTCAACGACTTGCGCCGAGTTCATGCCTTGATTCTTCGCCAGTACCAAAGCCGCTTCGCCTGCGACGAGCGGCGCAGCCATTGAGGTGCCGCTCCACACGCCGTAGCCGCCGCCCGGCACGCTCGACAGAATATTCTCTCCGGGTGCGAGCACTCTGATCCACGGACCGCGCGTCGAAAAGGAAGCTAAACCGTCGCTGTTGTTGCTGGCGCCGACGGCGAGCGAACCGGCGACGCCTTCGGCTGCCGGGTAAATCCGCGTGCCGTTGCCGGTGTTGCCCGCCGACGCGATGACTACCGCGCCGCCCTGTCGAAAGGCGAGACAGCCGTTATCAGTGGCGCAACTTCCATCGTCGCAATCTTCATCATCATCGTCATCATTGTCATTGCCACGACAAGTCACGGCGGCGACGATCTCGGTCAGTAGTTCGGTCCGGCGCGGCGTGCCGAGACTCATGTTGATGACATGTGCGCCGTCGTCTGTGTTCGGGTTGCCGTCGGGGTTGGCGGCAAAGGCGAGCGCCTCGGCCAGCACCCAGATGTTGCCCGTGCCGTTTATATCGAGCACGCGCACAGGAATAATTCTGGCGTCGGGCGCGACCATGGCGACGAGTCCGGCGACGTGTGTGCCGTGACCGAAGGTCGGGTTTTGCGGGTGTATGCCGACTTCGCTTGGGTCTGCGTCGAAGTCAACGAAATCGAATCCGTTCAGCAACCGACCGGCGAGCGCCGGATGGGTCGCGTCCACGCCGGTGTCGAGAACGGCGATCCGCACGCCGCCGCCGCGCGTCGCGTTGAGCGCCTCGGGCAGCCGAATCATGTTGATGAACCACTGGCTCCCCGCCCCTCCCGTGCTGTCTCCGTCCGACCATGAAATCCCGTTATCCTCCGGCGCGCTCATCAGGAAATTAGGCTCCGCGTAGATAAGGCGCTGGCGGTGATCATTCTGGAGTCGGTTGGCGAGTTGTGGCGGCGGCACGCTCGAACTCAAGATGCGTAAGCGGTAAATCGGTCGCGAGCCGAACTGGTCGAGCGGCGTCGGACTCAGCCCGTAGTCGCGCGTGATCTCGGCTAAGGATGCGCCCGGCGATAATTTAACGATCACCTCGCTCGGCGCGTACTCCTCGCCCGGCGACTGCGCCCGCGCGTCGTGCGTCATTGCAACGCACCACAGCAATGCAAGAACAATCATCAACAAGCTGAAGAATCGTAAATTTGTGCGGCGCATTCCTTTGCCCTCCTCCGACCTTGATCGCAAACACGAGAAATAATTGATGTGTATTACCCTACACTAATGCGGCTCTGACATAACAGAGCCGGTTGAGGGGGAGAAAATACATCGCGGGCGAAATTTTTCGTTGCCTGTCGGCTTCACAATTTCATCTGTCAGGTTCGGGTTGGTGATTACCACCGCCCGACCAACATAAACGGCGACCAGAAGAACGGATGCGAGCGTTCGCGAAGCAATCGACATTGGGCATGTCTCAGCGCCGCCGCCGGGCGTTCGCCCGCGACGAGCCGCGTGTACACGTCGGTCATCAAATCGGCGGTCGCCTCGTCATCCACCGTCCAGAGGCTCAACAGCAACGACGACGCGCCCGCGGACAGGAAGCCGCGCGCGAGTCCGGTCAACTCGTCGCCCGGCGCGACCGCGCTCATGCCCGTCTCGCAAGCGCTGAGCACCACCAGCCCGCAATTCAAATTCAAGTCGTAAGCGTCGCGCACGGTCAGCCAGCCGTCGCTTAATTGCAGCGACGAAAAGAGCGGATTGTCCGACCTGAACTGCCCGTGACAGGCGAGATGCACCACGTCCGCCGCCGGGGCTTCTCGATAGAGCGCGGAGAGCGTCGCGGCCTCATTCGTCAACACCGTCGCCTCGGCGAAGAGCGGAGCGAGCGCGGCGATCTCGTCCAGCACACGCGGCGTTTGCCCGTCAGAGACGCCCAGCAACAACGCCCGTCGGAGCGAATGCTTCGGGCGCATCAGGCAGCGGCGCAGCACGCCCGCGCTCGGCGCGTAGCAGACCTCACACCGCTCGATGACGTAACCGTCGCCGTCGTGGAGGGCGTGGAAGGGAACGTAGTGCAGCGCGCGGTGCGGGACGATGAGCAGCCGCCGCCAGGCGAGGCGTGCTTCGACTGGCTTGAGCAACAAATTGTAGAGCGCGTTCAGATAATGGCGCGTGCGTGCGGTGAGGTGGTCAAGGTGCGCGCGCACGCGCTCCGCGCCGTAGCGTAAGGCACCGAGTTGGAAGTGTAGTCCTTCGAGCAGCCGCGTCACCTGCTCTTCGGTGCCCAGATCGCGGATGACTTCAACGCCCTCATCCGTGACGACGAAGGCGAGCAGTTGGCCGTCAAGGCTGGTGTATTCGACGAGTGCCGTATCGTCGCCGAGGTCGCGTTGCAGTTGGGAAATGTCAAACGACTCGACGAGTGAAGTCGAATCCTCTCCCCGCGCGCGCAGTTGCCGCATCACCTCCAGCATCGCGCCTTCGCGCTCGCGCACTGCTTCGTTGAGCAACTGCATTGCCGGCGGCTCGCGGGTCGCCTTGCCGTCAGGCGGGCGGTTGATCTGGCTGTAGAACCAGTTCAACTCTTCGCGCAACTCATCTACCCGCCCCAATAGTTCGGCGTCAACCGGATCGCGTGGCACGAAGCGCGGCACGGCGCTCGATGAGGGCGCGCCGCTCATCATTTCGACGAGAGTGCGCGACCGCGCACGCTCGGCGTAACCGAGTGCCTCGACGTCGCGCTCCGTGTTGCCATCCCTCAGACACAGGCGCATCAGTTCCACGTAAGGAGTCAGTTTATCGGTCACGAACGCGGTGCGGAACTCTTCGGCGGGCAGCGGCGCACGTAATTCTTCGATGAGGGCCACTGAATGTTTGAACGCTGCTTCGGCGGCTTCGCTGCGTTCTTCGGCGGCGTACAGCAGCCCCAGCGATGTGTGACAGCGCAAAGCGACTTGCGGCATGGACTGTTGTTCGGCATCGCGCAGCGTGGCCTCCAACAATTCCTTCGCCGCGCGCTGGTGCCCTGCCGCTCGCGCGGATTCGCCGCGTAACCAGCGGGCGAGCAGCCGGCGTCCCCACGTTCCGGCGGCGAGCGGGGCTTCCGCTTGCCCTGCCGCCGTGATGGCTGCTTCATAGTCGCCCTGCGAATAGTGGAGTTGCGCTTCGATGAGCGTGACCATTGCTTCGCCGACTGTGCTCCCATCAGCGGCATAGAGTAGACGCGCTTGAGTCAATAATGTCCGCGCCTCGGCAGCTTGACCCGCGAGGAGGCAGGCGCGCCCGTGATACGCCAGCGCCCGCGCCTGTTCGACGCGCATCTCGAACTCGGCGAAGATCGGGACGATGCGTGCGTAAATCGCTGATGCTTCGGTGGTCAAGTTCAGTTCGAGATAAGCGTCGGCGATCTCCTGATCAACGCCTGCCGACTGGTGCAACATGCCGAGCGCGGCATACCTGCGCCGCGCCCGCTCAAGATAATCGAGGGCGCGATCATACCGACCTTGAAACAAGGAGACGTAGCCTAAGCTGGATTCGATGTCGGCGCAGATGACGGTGAGTCCGGCGCTCTCGGCGCGGGCGAGTGATTGCCGGTAAAGTTGCTCGGCGGCGCGGAACTTGTGCTGGAGGGAGAGCGTGTTCGCCAGAGAATTATCGATCAGGGCGAGATGCTTGTCGTCGGTGTCAGCAAAGCGTTCGCGGGCGAGGAGCAAGAACCGCTCCGCCTCATCGTAGCGATCCCGCCGGTAGTAGATGTTGCCCAGATTGTGCTCGATCTTGCCGGCGGCTTGCGTGTCGCCATGCGTCACGAACACCTCGCGCGCGCGCAGCCCGCATTCCAAGGCTTCATCGTAGCGACCGAGCATCGTCAGCGGGTAGAGTTTGAGGACTTGCGTTGATGCGGCCGTGTGCAACTGCCCCAAAAGTTTGAAGCCCGCCTCAGCTTCGTCGAATCGCTGAATGGCTTGCGTCATTTGGCCCTCGACGAGCGCGGCGTAACCGGCCGTCCACATCGCCAACGCGCTCACCTCTGGCTCAGGGTTGACTTCCGCGAGCGCACGCAACGATGCTGCCGCTCCCGTGGCGCGCGGGGGATCGCTCTTCCATGCGTCGGAGCAGAGCGTCCTGAGTTCGCGCGCCAGTTGCACATCCGTCAAATCGCCATGGCGACTCAACAACGCCGCCCGTCCGGCGGTGTTGGACATCATCAGACGCTCCGCCAACTGGGTTCGATTCATCACTTGAGCGCTGTTCCCCGGGTCAGAACAGCTCTCCCGCTTCTCCTCTACGACTCAAGTTTCAACTGTGGAACTTCCGCTTCGACCTCTCCCAAGCGCAGCTTGAGCGAGTATTCCCCTGTCACCACCGGCGGCAAGGTGAACTCGCAGAGATCATTCAAAATTGTCTCCACCGTGTCCGTCGCCCCGCGCAGTTCGGCTTTGCCGCCCGCGCACTGACCGAGCACCTGCCCGGAGATGCACCACAACTCACCGCGCTGGGTGATCCGCAAATCGAGATCATACTCCGCGAAGCTGAATAAAAGTTGGCGGACGGGCGCGGGCTGACCGGAGCGCACGCCATAGGCGGGCGACATTTCGCGGCTATCGAAGGTCAAAAGCGCGGCCACCCGACGCGCGACGACAGCGAGGGCGTCGGCGACTGCGCCTGTGGTTGTGTTCGTCGCGCGGCGCGTGCGGAACACTTGCCGCGCCTGCCTGACTACGTGCGGTGGTGCGTCCTCCATTCGGTCGCTACGCATCAAGTTGAGGGTGTGCTGAAGGCGCGTCAGGCGCGCGGCGCAACGCTCGCAAGAATTCATGTGGGCATGCGATTCGGCGAGTTGCGTCGTCGGGAGGCGATCCTCGGCGAAATCAACGAGCGCGGCGAACGAGATATGGGGAGACAATACGTTCATAGGGTTTACGCTCCGGCGGCGGCAAGGTAACTGAACTCCGCCCATCGAACAGAGACCCCGAGAACGGAGAAAATACATGTTAGCCCCGTTTTATCCAGCAGTCGCAGCATTTTTTGCAGACAACGTGCGCGCGTTGGCCCGATGCTGCCTTCTTTTATTCCGAGTGTCGCCGCGATGTCGCTGTAAGACGGCGGTTCGTCGCGATAGAACAGCAAGGTCAGCAATGAACGGCACCGTTCGTCCAACTCATCAAGGGCGAGACGGACTATGTGCTGTTCTTCAAGCGCCAGCAGTGCCGCATCGGATAGCGCTGCGTGGTCAGACAGCGTCGCCGTTTGACTCGCAAAATCATCATCTTCCGCCTGCGACGTGAGCCGCCCCTTTCGCTCTCGATTCATTAAACGCCACGTCTCACGCTTCGCGGTCGTCACGAGCCACGCCTGAATTTGCGACGGCTGTTCGATGCGGTCGAGTTTCTCGACGAGGATCGTGAAGACCTGCTGGAAGACCTCCGACGAGAGATTCTCGTCAAGTCCAGCGCGGCGCGGGATCGCGTAAATGAGTCGCTGATAGCGGGCGACCAACTCTTCCCAAGCCTCTTCCTCGCCACGGCGGCAGGCCGAGACGAGTCTCTCGTCACTTGATTCCATGCGTGTTCCTTCACGTTTGTGTTGAGCCACCAGCATAGAATGGTATTTCTTCCTTTGTCCAGAGTCTTATGTGTGCTGGTTAGAGGGCGGACTTTGCGGCGGCGTTGTTGCATAAATAGCTACGGAGAATAACTATTCATCCATGAAACAGACGACGGGTATCAAGTAGAGATATTGCAGTACCACGAACTTGAATTCCGCATGGTCGATTTCAACGCGCGGCATGATGAAGGCATGGATTAGCAGATGGTGTGTGACTACTACTCCCTTGTTCGCTCTAATTAGGAACAGTCTCCAAATTTCAGACTTGAAGTCGAAGGACAGCCTGAAACTTGGAGACTGATACCTCAAACTCTTCGGAGCTATTCGGTCGCCATCCGCGCCAGTACCGACATTGCGTGGGCAAGTTCGGCGCGGGTGAGTGTGGCTTGCGGGCGGAAGTTGGTCCCCTCGGTGCGGAGCAGTCCGCGCGCGACGGCAACTTGCACGTAGCCGCGCAGCGGGGCAGCGACGGTGTGCAAGTCCAAGATGTTCGGCAGGGTGCCCCCGGGAAGGGCTGACGATTCGGCTTCGGCCCGGAGGCCGGCGGCGCGGACGAGGGCGATGGCCGCCGTCAGTCGATCCGTGGCGGCGGCAGGCGAGAAGTTGCCGCCCGCCGACACGTCCGTAAAAATTGGTCCCCGT
>JACCRA010000393.1 GCA_013813825.1 Pyrinomonadaceae bacterium
CCTCTACCTCGCGCCGCGCGCCTTCCAGCCCATCCGGCCCACGTGCGAGCAAGCCGATGTGCGCGCCCTCCCGCGCGAAGCGGCGCACGACGGCACGACCCACGCCAGCCGAAGCCCCGGTGATGACGACGACCTTCGGCTTACTCTTGGAAGGTAAGCCGCCGCTTTTTTGCATCATCCGCTTGCCGGACGGACTAACGTCCGGCGGACTCACACGTTGAAGATCGTTCTTCTTGGTTGTTGCCTTAACAGGCATTTCGACTTCTCCATAGTGACTCAGCTTGCGGCTTGTCAATGACATCAACTCCGTTCGCTCCCACCACGAACATAGATAGTTAAGCGCCGGAGCAAAGACGGGTTACTCCTCTTTCTTTTTGGCCGTCTCCGCCGCGTGTTGCAGAAAGTCTGAGATCGTCACCGCTGCAAAGACGCCGCCGATCAGACGTGTTGCGCGCGGCTTGAAGACGAAACCGAAAGCCAGCGCCGCCGCGACCCACGGCCCCATGCACCACGGGCAAGTTAGTAGGTCGCCGACCGCACGCTGCATCCCGGCGCCGCGCGGCTTCTCTTTGACCTCGCTCGCGCCGGATGGTTCGACGTACTCGGTGAAAGGCGCGCGCAGCGGACTCGTCACGCGGTCAAGGCTGATGATGCGGCTCAGTTTGTGCGTCGCCATTCCGAGCAGCAGCAGGTCTGCGTAGCCGACGCGCTCCGGCGATGGGCGACCCGACTGTTTCGCCGCCAGCAGCAGCAGCCCCGCGAACGCGGCGTGATAGATGCCGAGCAGTTTTGCGTACCCGGCGAGCGGCATCTCTTCGCCGCCCTTGTAACCGGCGAAAATTTCCCGGCCGGACCCCTGACGCTGCGAGACTTTTTGCTTGTTCTGTTTCTGTGCCATTGGCCTCTCCGGGCGGCTCACGCTCCGCTTCAACTGCCGCCCGCGAACGGCAGCCGCGAGCGCAAGGAAGATTCTTGGAACTATGCTCTCGGGCGGTCAGGTGCAAGCGGTTAGACACGGGCTAGATTAACTTACGCAACTTTATTTTCCTCTGGGTTATACTCTCGCCCCGCTTGACGGACAAGGTCAGTTCTTTGCCATGCTGTTTGAATATCTGCTCCAGCTCGTTTGATGAGAAACTATTAGCCGATTTTCCATCAATCGCCGTAACGATGTCCCCGGATTGCAATCCGGCTTCTGCGGCAGGGCTGTTCTCCGCCACACGCTCGATTTTCAACGCCTTGCAATCATCCTCATCAGACCCCAAACCGATCCCGCTCATGTCAACTTCATACGGGTCGCCGAAACTCTGATTCGATTCGAGTATCATCCGCGTGCGGGAATAATCGAGAATCACCTTAAAGCGGCGTAATATCTCGCCGCCTATCAGCCCGTCACCCTTCTCATCTGCTTCTTCGGTATTCTGTGAGAATCCGACTGTCGGATTGTCAATAATCAATTGCCCCAATTGCACGGCTTTGACGCGACCGACGAGGACTTCTTGCTCGCCGCCCGCTCCGACCCCGCTACTTTGGACGGTTTTAGGAATGGCTGCCAGCAATCTATGTTTCTCAACAAACGGTCTGTAAATGACGAGCGTGCCGTCTCCTCCGGTGTCCACCTCAAACTTGCCTTCAACCGGCTCGCGTCCTTCGAGGATAATTATCGGGTGTGTGAGCGTAGTTCTTCCGGTGATTGAAAGCGGAACGACCGCGCCTGTACCGGAGTAGGTATAGGTTCTGGGGTCATACAGATTCATGATTCTGTTCCGGTAATCAATCTCGACGACAAACTCGTTGATAAAGTCATAGCCGGTGATGCCGTCAAATTCAAAACAAGGAGTTGCGCCGAATGAGACCGCAACAATCAATTGGTTAGCGACCTTTGCGCCCGGAACGCTCAATGACACACCTCTAATCAAAGAGGCTTGAATTGCGCCGCCTGTCGCGTTGCCGCGAATTTGCTCTTGCGTTTTTAGTCCTAATTCCGCTGCCCGCTGCGGCTCGATAACAGAGATGGACGCGCCTGTATCAAAGATGAACTTGAGGGGTTCTGAATTATTAACTCTGACGCGCAACAAAATAATGTTGCCGTCAAACTCAAAAGGTATTTTCAATGCGCTCTTGCCCGAAGCAAATCGAACCGTCAGCGCAGACTTCCGGGGTTTACGTGCGGACGCGCCTCTTCGCGGCTGTTGAGCGTTTGTCTGCAAAGGCATTGAAAGAACCCAAATGCTCAACAGCACCATCAACGCGGTTGAGGTGACATAACTTTTCATCCGTTCATCCTCTTACTTTTTAGGGCGGAAGAGCAATTGCCGGAGGGTCAGCGTTCTGCCGCTCAAGAGCGGGCGCGCTCTGATAATCGTTCGCCGCTCTGTATTGCTGAGAGCGCCTTTTTCGCTTCCGGCAGCGTCAGCGCGAAGATGCCGAAGTTGGCTAATGCGCCGACGATGCAGTAACCGCACCACTTCTTCTCCTTCGCGGGCATCTGGTAGAAGTACCAACCGGCGGCAGCCGCCTCCGCCGCCGCTTTACCGGCAGCGGCGAGCGGCACCCACGGCCGCTCGCGCGCGCGTTCCGCACCGCCGAAGGCCGCGAGCGGGACGTTGGCAGCGAGACTCGCCAAAGAGAGCGTCCCGTCCGGCACGCCGAGCGCGTAAGCCGTGTCCGATGAGTTCACCTTGTCCGAATCGAAGCTGTCGAGCGGCGGATCGGGCAGGTGCTTGATGACGCCCGTTTGCAGGAGCGACATCGCCGCCATTGCGGTCATGCCGACGAGCGACAAACCGATAATCGCGCGCCGCCGCCACAAGTCGTCCGTCTCGCCCTGTTGCAGTTCCCGGCGTAACTGCTGCGGACTCCGGCTCTCGCCGGGCCGCGATAGCGCCTGTTCCATCACTCCCTCCATCTTAGTCCTCGCGTCGGAGCGCGCTTTAGGACTTCGTCTTCTCGCTCATTTTGGCGGCGATGTCGCGGATCATTTGCAG
>JACCRA010000396.1 GCA_013813825.1 Pyrinomonadaceae bacterium
CCACAAGGGCGCACAGCAGGGAAAGAAATCCATCAGTTCTCTTCGCCTGCTGTGCGCCCTTGTGGTTTAATTTTCTTCGTTGATACGCAAAAGGAGAAGTAGATGGCCGAACAACTCGCCGACGCCAAGGCGCTCAAATTGGCGAAGGAATTAATGAACGCGCACAACTGGAAACACCACGCACGCTGGCATGGGCTTGGTTATTACGAGTTACAGACGGAAGACACAGGCGATGTGCCCGTTCGTTTGTTCCTCACCAAGACGCTCTTGGACGACGCTGAGGATATTCTCTATCGCCAGATCGTTAACGCCACGCGCTTCCCCGGCGTTCGCATGGTCGTCATTACGCCCGACACCCACTATGGCTACGGCGTCCCCGTCGGCTGCGTCCTCATCACCGACGCCGACAGCGGCGCGGTGGCGATGGGACCAGTCGGCTACGACATCGGGTGCTTCACCGCCGAGACGCTCGTGCCGCTCGTTGACGGGAACTCGTATCCGATTGGCGAACTGGCCGGGTCAGGGAAAGAAGTCTTTGTTTACGCCATCACTCCTGAGCAGAAGATCGTTGTTGCCGAAGCGACGGCGCGGAAGACGCGCACGAACGCGCCGCTTGTCAAAGTGACGCTCGATAATGGCAGGGAGATTCTTTGCACGCCCGATCACGAGTTCATGCTACGGGACGGGAGTTATCGCGAGGCGAAAGATTTGACGCCCGCGACTTCGCTGATGCCGTTCTACTCGCAGGCTCAAAGCGATAGCCGGATCGAGGTCTGGCAGCCTGACGCTCGCACACAGCAAAGCACTCAAGGGCAGCATGGCTACAATCACAAAGTCGTCGCAGCCGAACTGTTAGATGAGAGGGCTGATGTCTATTGTCTGACTGTGCCGGAGTATGGCAACTTCGCGCTCGACGCGGGCGTGTTCGTCCATAACTGCGGAATGATGAGCGCGCGCTCGAACGTGGAAGCGGAAGCGGCGACGCCGGAGAAGCGTCTGGAGTTTAACCGGGCGGTGATGGGGAAGGTGAACATGGGCGCGGGCGGGAAAAGTATCCGGCTCGGCGCGCTCGACAAGCCGGAATTCAATCATCTGGTGCGCGGTGGGGCGGAGTATTACGTCGAGCAGTACGGGGCGACGTTTGATCGCAGCCGGGCGGAGCGTCATCGCATCCCGGTTGATGATAGTTGGCAGATTCCGTGGGGCGGGGCGGGACGGCCCGAAAGAGGTTTGAATCAGTTAGGGAGTCTCGGCGGTGGAAATCACTTCATTGAATTGCAACGCTCGGAGCAAGCGGGGACGCTCTTCGTGCAGGTGCATACGGGCAGCCGTGGCTTCGGGCACGGGTTGGCGACCAACTATTTCGAGATGGCGCGGGCGGAACGTCCCGAACAGATGACTGACATCGATCTCGGTTACTTCACGCCGGATTCGCGGCACTACCGGGATTACTTAAACGCCGTCGCGGCGGGCGGCAACTATGCGATCCTCAACCGGCTGATCATTTTTGAGCAGGTGGCTGAAGCGTTTCGCCAAGTGTTCGGCGAAGAGTTGGAATTGATTTATGAGATTAGCCACAACCTCGTGCAGCGAGAGTGGCATCCTGATTTCGGCGACGTGTGGGTGCATCGCAAAGGCGCGACGCGCGCCTTCCCCGCCGGGCATCCGGCTCTCGCAGGGACACATTGGGAGGAGACGGGTCATCCCGTTTTGATTCCCGGCAGCAACAAGGATTGGAGCTACATTCTGCGCCCGCTTGCCGGCGCGAAGCACAGCGGCTATTCAGTCAACCACGGGGCGGGCCGCCGCCTTTCGCGCGGCGCGGCGCTTCGCGAATTGTCGCAGCGACAAATGGACGACGAGTACAAGGCCGCCGGCATTCTCGTCAACACCGACGGGCGCGTGCCGCTTGATGAAGCCGCGCCGTGCTACAAGTCATCGGCGGAAGTGATCGAGGCGGTCGTGAGCGCCGGCCTCGCCGAAGTCGAACATCAACTATGGCCGCTCGCTTCACTGAAGGGCGTGGACGAGCGGAAGGGCAGAAAGAGACGCGGAGCGAAGACGGGCCAGAAGTCGAAACCACATTACTGATTTCTCGGAAGAAGGGTTGATTCATTCTCGGAAG
>JACCRA010000721.1 GCA_013813825.1 Pyrinomonadaceae bacterium
GATGTACACCACCCAGCCGGAGAAGCTGTGGAAGAAGCCATCGGCAACTTCCGTCCCATAGTAATGCGACAACACGCCCGTCCCGCTGACGCGCAACGCATTCGTGATGATCGCAATTGGCACCGCCGCGAGTACTAGCATCGACGAGCGCCAGAAGCCATAACTTTTCAGCCAGCCGAAGCGCACGCCCGTTGCCCCGCTCCCATCGCCGCGCGGGTGCGTGAAGTACGCATAGACGACCGCTAAAGTCAGGAGCGTCATTAGCGACCGGATGCCGCTACAAGCCTCGACCACTTCAAGCTTTTTCGGCGTGAGCGAATTGAGCGGCATCAATTCGATGACGTTGCCTTGCCGTAGCACCGGGATGTCGAACAGGCGCATCGCCCAGACTGCGCAGCGCGACGCGAAGAGTTGCAGCGGAAACGCGATCTTGTTAAAGACGATCACCGGAATCGGGATCGCCAGCGCGAGCAGCGCCAGGGGGACCAACGCGAGCCGCAGCACGCGCCAGCCCCAGAAATAGACGACAATGCCGCCAAGCATCAAGACGAGCGACGCCCGCTGTAAAAACAACTCCGCGCCCGCCGTCCCGGCCAAGAGCACGAGCAGCGCCCCGGCCACCGCCGCCGCGCCCCATCCGAGTTGCGGCGCTTTCGCCGCGCCGATGAATTTGTCGCGCTCGCTCCACAAGATGAAGCCGATGATGAAGGGGATTAGCAGGCCGTGTGAATAGTTCTCGTCCGTCCACCACTGCGAGCCGAGTTTCGCCAGCACCGCCGAGTAGACCGCGCCGAGCGCGGCGGCGACGAGCAGCGGTTTCCAGATATTGCGGGGAAGCACCGAAGCAGTCATATCGCTTTGTCGTTGGGAAAATTTCCGCCTGCGAAGTAAGAGCGGGGAGACGCCCGGCCGCTGCTCAAGAGCGACCTCTAGTTTTGACCGGCACGCTCCGTCGGGCGGACGCGAGCCACTGAAGAGATTAGCCGATCAGTTGAGGGATAGGCAACTGCAAAAGAGAAAACTCGTCGGCGGCAAGTGCAGGGGATTTACTCGCTTGCACTTGCCGCCAGCGAGTTTTCTTCTCCCTTTAACGGATATTGACAGTAGCCGTGTTGCCGCGCTGGCCGCCGATGAAAAGCGTTAACTCAACGGTGCCCGCGCCGCGCAACGCTTCGACAAGGACAACACAGACTTGGTCGGCTCCGGCGAGGCGACTGTTCGCCCCGGCGAACTCGACCGGGAGCGACAGCGTGCGCCCGTCTGACGTGCGCGCCTGCATTGAAACCGCTTCGGCGAAATTCGCCACCCTACCGCTCTCAAGCGTGATGTCGTTGCCGGGGTAGGTGTTCAGCGCCGCGTTGGCGCTGATGCCGGTGGCGAAGAGTTGGAGGCGCGTGCGCTGGTAGCCGAGCGTCTGCGGCGACATCACATCGAAGCCGACCGCCGCGTTGCCCCCTGTCGCGTTAAACACAATGGCCGCGCCGCCCGCCGTAGTGAACAACCCCGGCGCCACTGCGGAAATCATCGTCGTGCCGCGTGAGACGTAGCCTTCCTGCGAAGTAACGATCACTTCCGTCTCGCCGCTCGGCAAACCTGCCGGCACGACGAACGCGATCCGTTCAGGCGAGACGTATAGGAGCGGCGCGACCCACCTGCCGATGGTTACGGTCGCGCCCGCCAACTCAATCGGCAAGGCGTCCGCGACCACCTCCGTGGCGGCGTTACTCGTCGCCGCCAAAGGGCTGACGTTCGGATCGCCGCTGATCGTACCGAGACTTCCGGAGGCCAACCGCGGCGCGCGGCTCGCGGGCGACAGCGTAGCGGCCGGGCCGATGACGGCCGTGGCGACGGTGTTCGGCGCGTGCGCGCTCTCACCCAGCGCAGTACCCGCTCCGACCTGGAGCATGTTGCGCGCCTGACCGAGGCGTGAGGTACACGTCTGCAAGCGATTCTGGATGCTGCCCAGTTTGCGACCATCAAGCGCGAGCGAGCCGGCAGCCCTCGCGAAAAGGAGCGCGGAGCGGAGATGGGTGTCTATGGTCGCAGCCGCCTGATAGCGCGACGACTCCGCCGCAAACATTGTCTGGGCCTGCTGGATGTTCGTTATCAGCACGGCGACTTGCGGCTCAGAAATAGCTGTTCTGCTTGCCAATGTTGTCGCATTAACGTGTGCCGCCGCGATAAGCGGTGGAGCGAGCAGCGGCGCCGGTGTAGGTGTCGGAACTGGCGTTGGCGTTGGCACCGGTGTTGGCGTTGGTGCCGGTGTTGGCGTCGGTACCGGTGTTGGCGTTGGAGTCGGCTGCTCGATGGCTTCGCCGTACTCGCACCGCTTGACGACGCCGCCGAGCGGATCGCCAAAGACCGTGTTCGCGCAATCGACGCCACCCGTGAACGTGCCAAAATTATAACGACCCGCCGCGCCATAGCGCACTCGCCTCGTGCCGGTGAACGAACAGCGCTGATTCTCGTTGGCGCAGAACGTCCAACCCTCTTCCGGCGTCGGCGTTGGTGTCGGTGCTGGTGTGGGTGTCGGCGTCGGTGTCGTTCCCCCTATCGCCGCCCACAGCGCCGTGAAGTCGCAACCGATGTCCGTCCCGTCCGTCGCTCGCCCACGGTACGGGCT
>JACCRA010000412.1 GCA_013813825.1 Pyrinomonadaceae bacterium
GAAAGCGGGCTGCACGAGCAGCACGAAGCGCGCTCCTTCATTCGCCAGCCGCTCGATCAAGCGCGCGGCGATAAAGCCGGGAAAGCCGGTGAGAAAAATTGTTTCTTCGGACAGCATGAGCTTTTCAAGATGCAGATTAGGTTTCAAGTTGCGTCTGTTGCCGGACACGCGGTTGGCTCATTCAAGTTTCCTCGCACGCCAACTCAACCAGCGTCCGCACGCCCGCGCCGGTCGCGCCTTTGGGGGCGTGGGGCTGCGAATCATCGTGCCAAGCGGTGGCGGCGATGTCGAGGTGAACCCACGGGGTGTCGGCGGCAAACTTGCTGAGCAGGAGGGCAGCTCCGATGGCGTCGGGGCGACCGCCGTAATTCTTGAAATCGGCGATGGGACTTTCGATCTTCTTTTGATAGTCGTCGCTGACGGGCATTCGCCAAGATGGTTCGTCGGCGCGTTCGGCGGCGGCGAGAACTTGCCGCGCCCAGCAGTCGTCGTTGCTGAAGAGGCCGGCGCGGTGATCACCAAGGGCGACGATGATCGAGCCGGTGAGGGTCGCCAAATCGATGATGCGGGCAGCGCCGAGTTGGCGGGCGTAGGCGATGCCGTCGGCGAGAACAAGACGGCCTTCGGCGTCGGTGTCCACGCATTCGATGGTGTAGCCGGCGAGCGTGCGGACGACATCGCCGGGTTTGAGCGCGCCACCCGACGGCATGTTCTCGGCCGACGGGACGATGCCGACGATCCGCCGGCGGCAATTGAGTTGCGCGAGGGCGCGCAACGCGCCGAGCACAGCCGCGCCGCCGGCCATGTCGGCTTTCATCTCTTCCATCCGCGCCGCCGGCTTGAGCGAGATGCCGCCGGTGTCGAACGTGATGCCCTTGCCGACGAAGGCCCACAGTTCATCGTTCGCACTATTGGTCCCCTCATCCTCCGCCGGCTCGTAGCGGACGACGATCATGGCGGGCGGCTCGTCTGATCCTTGCCCGACGCCCCACAGGCCGCCCATGCCGCGAGCTTTAATTTCATCGCCCGCCAGCGTCTCGACGCGCAGATTAAACTCGGCGGCCATCTCGGCCGCGCGCCGCGCGAATTCGCGGGGCGGAAGATGACCGCCCGGCTCGTCGGTCAGCGCCCGCGCCCAGTTGACGGACTCGGCGACGATGCGGGCGCGTTCGACGGCGGCGCGCAGTTCGTCGCGCGTTTCAGGGACGACGATGGTGAATCGCTTGAGCGTGGGTGTCTCTTCGTCGTCTTGGCTGTAAAAGTCGTTGTCGTAAGCGCCGAGCGTTGCCCCTTCCGTGACGGCGCGCACGCCCATCCCATCATTGATGCAGACGGGGAGAACGAACGAGAGATGCTGGACGCGCGCGGCGCGAGCCTGCCGGACGGCGGTGGCAGTCACGCGACGAAGCAGGCGCGAATCGGCGGCGGCGGCGGCGTGCGCTCCCATGCCGAACAGAAATAAGCGCCAGAGGTCGCCGCCGATACTGTTGCCCGACGCGAAGAGTTCGAGCGTCTCATCTTCTTTTGCGAGAAAATCGCCATCGGCCAACAGGCGCGCGATTGTTTTCAGCAGTGACCCCGACGTGCCCGAAAACTCCACTTGCTGTTGATAGACGCAGACGGCGACGGCCTCGCGAGGCGAAGCCGCGTTGAGTTGTGTGTCGAGATCGAGTTTCAGACTGTCCTGACGATTCATGCGTGTGTCCGAGCCTTGTTGCCGAGCGTTCGTGAATGTGTTCAGGTTGAGGCCGCGGCGCGCGGCTGGGCGTTAAGGTGTCTGGTGCGGCTCGTGTGCGGCAAGTATAATTCAAGCACTCCGGCACGGCCTAACGCGGGTGAATAATTGCCGCCGCGCCGTTCGCCGTCCGCGAGTTCGAGGGCGTGAAGGTCGGCCTCTTCGACTTGCTGACGACGGACACGAGAACGTCTTCGTCGCCCGGCCCTAGCGTGGAGTCCCGCGATCCGTGTTCAGATGAATGATGAATAAGAAGCAAAAGCCATTTGCCTTTCATTCATCATTGATTATTGATCATTAGCTTTTGCCATGTTTGAAGAAGACTTCACCACCGGCCCGGAGCATGAGGCCATTGAGTTGTTTCAGCGTGCGTATGCGGCGCAGCAAGCGAACGACTACGAGGCGGCCATCGAGTTGTACCGGCACTCCATCGCAGTGTACCCGACGGCCGAGGCGCATACTTTTCTCGGTTGGGTCTATAGCTTTCAAGAGCGTTACGACGAAGCGATTGACGAATGCCTCGCCGCCATCCGCGTCGATCCCGCGTTCGGCAACCCGTACAACGACATCGGCAGCTACCTAATCGCGAAAGGCGATCTCTACAACTGCCTCCGCTGGTTTCGAGGTGCCCTGCGCGCGCCGCGCTATGCGTCCTACGCCTTCCCCCACTTCAACCTCGGCCGCGTCTATGAACAACGCGGCCGACTGCTCGACGCCGCCCGCCACTTCGGCCTCGCGCTCGAAGCGGAACCGAACTTTACGCAGGCCACGAAAGCCTTGCGCCGCGTGCAGGCGCGGCTGAATTGAAATGACAGCAGGCGGGGCAGTAGGCAGAAAGCCGTGGGCAGTCAAGAAACATCTGTCCTGACTGCCTACTGCTTTCTGCCTACTGCCTACTGTTCTATGAAGTTTCGTGCTGCTCGAAGTCGCCTTTGATGGCGTCTTTGTTGATCTTTATCTTGCGGCGGTCGGCGTCGATGGCGACGTAGATGACTTCAGCCTCGGTGACTTTGACCCGCTCGGCGGTGCCGGCGTGGC
>JACCRA010000420.1 GCA_013813825.1 Pyrinomonadaceae bacterium
CGGCGCTCATCGTCGTCCACGGCGGTTCGTGGAACGCGGGCGATAAGGGTGATTATCCGCGCTGGAACAATTGGCTGGCCGCGCAGGGCTTCGTCGTCTTCGACATTCAATACCGCCTCGCGCAACCCAACTGGCAAACAGCCACCGGCGATGTGAAGTGCGCCATCCGGTGGGTGAAGGAACACGCGACGGAGTTCGAAATCGAGGCCGAGCGGATCGCGCTGCTCGGCCGTTCGGCCGGCGGCCATCTCGCGCTACTCGCCGCCTACACGGCTGACAATCCACAACTGCCGCCAAGCTGTGGCCGCGACGAGACGCGAACGGACGTGCGCGCGGTCGTCTCGCTTTACGGCGCTACCGACCTCGTGTGGGGACACGCACATCCTGACAACTTGCGTGTGCTCGACGGCCCCGCCAAAATTCGCGCTTTCCTCGGCGGCGCGCCCGCCATGATTCCCGAAAGATTCACGCTGCTGTCGCCCGTGACGCACGTGGGACGAGTGCCGACACTGATGATTCACGGCGGACACGATCAACTCGTCGGCGACGAACATACGCGACGGCTCGCCTCACGATTGCAGGCGTCCAATGCCCCGCACCGCGCCATCTACCTGCCCTACGCGCAGCACGCCTTCGATTACAACTTCAACGGCTGGGGATCACAACTTGCCCGGCAAGCACTGCTCGACTTTCTTCACCGTTACCTCAATTGACGATGCTATTATGCGCGCGGCCGGCAACCGGCCGACATTGCTCGCACATCTCCTGACGACTTCAAGGCATCACCGCCATGACAAGTTACAATCAATCGAACTTTCAACTTTCGCCAAGCCCGGCGCAGCCTCCTTTTGCGTCCCTCCGCCTGCGGGCACAGCTCGCGGTCGCCGCGCTTGCCGCCACCGTCGCGGTCGAACTCATTTCCATCCCGGTCAATGCGGCGCTCATTAGCCGGCTGTCGAGCTTCGCCGATCTTTCGGCGGTCTATGAGATGGGCGAAGAATTTTCGCTGACGGAAATTCTCTCAGTGCTAGTTACTTTGCTGCTGCTGGTTGTTTATATTGTGGCGGTCGTGCTTTTTCTGATGTGGCTGCATCGCGCTTACCGGAATCTACCGGCGCTCACGGCTATGAAACCCGAGACGTCGCCCGGCTGGGCTGTCGGCTCGTGGTTCATCCCCATCCTCAACCTTTTTCGTCCTTACCAGATCGTGAAAGAAGCGTGGGAGAAGAGCGATCCGGCACGCGACATTTCAGGCGCTTACGTCTCAAGCGATCCGTCTCGCTCGACGACGCTGCTCGCCGTCTGGTGGGGGTTTTGGGTCGTGTCCAACATCGTGAGTAACATCAGCGGACGCCTCGACTGGCGCGCGGAGACGGTCAGAGAATACTTGACCATCGCGTGGCTCGACATCGCGGCCAGCGTATTCAGCGTTGTCGCCGGCGTCCTCGTCATTCAAGTCGTGCGAAACATCAGCCACATGCAGGAAACGAAGTTTCAAAGGCACGCCCCACTCGGGCCGCCACCACCGCCAGAGAGTTTTGGCGATGCGCCCGCAACTATGATGCTAACAGGAGCGCGGAATTTTCGTGAGATTTAAGTAGAGTCGCGAGGAGTGGAGCGGCTTTTTCAAATCACTTCCATGATTTCCGCCAGTGGTTTGCGTTCGATGTCCGGCACCTGTGCGTTGTCCGCCGGGTAGCCGACGGGGATCAAGACGAATGGCTTCTCATTTTTCGGGCGATTGAGAATCTCGCTCAGGAAACGCATCGGACTCGGCGTGTGTGTGAGCGTGGCAAGCCCCGCTTGATGCAAGGCGGCGAGCAGCAGTCCGACGGCGATGCCGACGGATTCTTGCGCGTAGTAGGTCGGCTCGGTTCCATTGGTTTCCGGGTCAATCAAATAGTCGATGCGGAAGACGACGATCAGGTAGGGAGCGATTTCAAGAAAGGGTTTGCGCCAGTCGGTGCCGAGCGGGGCGAGGCGGCGCAGCCAACGCTCCGGCATCCGCCCGCCGTAGCTGGCGCGCTCTTCCGCCTCGGCGGCCTCACGGATACGGCGTTTCACTTCTTTGTCGCGCACGACGACGAAACGCCACGGCTGCATGTTCGCGCCCGAAGGCGCGGTGCCCGCCGCGCGCATCGCCAGTTCGAGCAACTCGAACGGCACTGCGGCGGGGGAAAAGTCGCGCACCGTCCGGCGGTGGCGCATCGCTTCATAAAATGCCGCGCCGCGCCCAAGCTGCTCTTCCGGGGAGAGTCGCACGAAATCGAGCGGGACGAATTTCGGTTCGGGGAAGACTGAATGATTCATTTCGGTTCGGAAAGAGTTAGCCATCAGCCATCAGCCATCAGCCAGTCATCTGCGGAGCGACTCGTCATCCGCGCGCTTCGTGTCATGGGCACGTCATGCGCGAGTGATCTTGTTTTCGCTGATAGCTGAAAGCTGACGGCTGAACGCTCACCACAGCGACTACTTTTTCCGTTTTTCAAGTTTCGCCATCAAGCGTGGAATCAGCGCCGGAACTTCGCGCGGAAGATAGCCGAGCGGCCCGACCTCGCGCGCTAACTGGTCCCCGGCGCGGGCGTGCAGCGACACTCCCCACAGAGTAGCTTGCAGCGGGGCCGCGCCGCGCGCCGCCAGTCCCGCGATAATGCCCGCCAACACGTCGCCCGATCCCGAAATCCCCAAGCCGACGTTGCCCGCGCGGTTGCAATAGATTTGTTTCTGCGCCGGGCCGGCGATCAAAGTCGCACGACCTTTGAGGGTGATGACGGCGGACAATTCCTCGACCGTGCGAC
>JACCRA010000439.1 GCA_013813825.1 Pyrinomonadaceae bacterium
GTTGCCGCGCAAGTTGATTCAGTTAATGCACGACGGCAATCAGCGCGTGACGCGGACGCACGCGACGCCGTGGAATGAAGAGTGGTTAGACGCGGCGGATGAGATCGGATTGGGCGTGAGCGTCGAAGGCATTCGTCCGTGGGCGTTGGCGGGAAAAATCGGCGCGACTCCGCCCGATATGTTCGCGCACTGGTTGATGGAAAATGAAGACGTAGTAAAACGCGGTCGCAATCATCCGAGCATCTTGCTGTGGACAATCGGCAATGAAATGCTCTTGCGCGACGATAAAAATTTAGAGAAGTGGAAACAACTTTCCGAAGTCGTCAAACAAACGCGCCGCCTCGACCCGTTTCGCCCCGTCGTCGCCGATTCCACCTACAAACGCGAAGCCGATTTCTACAATGGGACGCTCAAGCCGAATAACATCGACGACGGGGACGTTGACGACATCCATCGTTATCGCGGTTGGTACAGTGATTCGCCGTTTGTGATTGACACGAACGCTGACATCAAAGACCTCACACCGAATCGCCCGCTTATTGGTCAAGAGATGTCCACCGGCTATCCAGACCTCGACACCGGGCTGCCAGTTTTGCGCTACACGAGAGATTTAGTGACGCCGCAAGCGTGGGTCGGGCAGGACGCTTATCCCGGCAGCGACCCCGAAGTTTTTCTTGAGCACAATCGTGCGGTGACGAAGCGTTGGGCGGAGCAGTTGCGCTTTCAACGCGCCGACCGGACGGCGGGCTTTATGCTTTTCTCCAACGAATGTTGGTTCGCGCACAGCTTCGACGCGCGCCGCGCCGCGCCCTATCCGGTCTATGAAGCGATGCGCGAGGCGTGGTCGCCAGTGGGGATAGCGTTGGAGACCGCGCGTCGTCGCTTCTATGCTGGTGAAGAAATTGAGACTGCCGTCTTCATCACGAACGACGACGAGCAGTTCCGCGATCTTCGCGCATTGACTCTGCGTGCGGCGTTCGTTGACGAGCGGACGAAGAAAGAGATTGCAGAAACCGATGTCGGAAAGATCGAGCATCTTCCTTACTATGCGACGATTCGTCAGCCCGTGCGTATTCGCGTGCCGGAGACGCAAGCAGCGCGCCTGTCCATGCGCCTCGTCTTGCGGCTCACTGACAGTAAAGGGGAGGTCAGCCGCACGCTCGAGAGAGTTGAAATTTTCGCTAAACCCGTTCAGCCAACCGCGCCGACGGCGAACAGTCGCGCGGCGACTCTCTCGCTCGGAAAGGAACTGCGGCAGTTCATCGACGAGGCGCGACTCTTTCAACAGGTCGCAGCTAACCTGCCGCCAAATACGGAAGCCTCTCGCTCTGTCCTGCTCATCGGAGCCGGCGCGGCGCTGAAAGATTTGGGACCAAGTGGAGGCGTGCGTGAATTAGTCGAACGGGGCGCCACGGCGATTCTGTTTTCGCCGGGCAAGGACGTGGTGGATTTGTTTCCGAACGACGTCTCGGAGGTTAAGAACGTGACAGGCGAATACGCCGACTACGCGCCATCCGCCGGAACGAAATTGACCGCGGGGTTGCGTGCGATGGACATCAAGTGGTGGGGCAGGAAAGATGACTGGCGCGTCTTCGTCGCGAGCAGCAGGCATCGTTTGAAGCCCAATGGTGCGGCGCGCGAACTCATCCGGTTCATTCCAGTTCACGGCTACATTCCGGCGGAGCGAGTGCCGGAGCAGTACCTGACGGTGCTGTTTGAGATTCCCGTCGGCCTCGGGCGCGTGTGGGTGTGCGACCTCGATCTGGAAGAATCCGTGGCAGTTGATCCGGCGGCGCGTCTGCTGGCAATCAATCTTCTGCGTGCCGCCGCAGATGTCTCGTCGACGAAGACTTTGCCCGTTGTGCCGTCGCATCAGGAGAGTTTGACTGGCAGGCATAAACCAAATGCAAGATAGAGCGACATTATCTCCCATCGGCGACTCTCTTCCGCCCACCCAGACGCTTATCGGATGGCTCATATGAGCAAGTATATATAATGCCGCCGATGCGATTAGTATTGTTTCTGCTGCTCTTACTCACCTTTGGCGGCTGCCAAGCCGGAGCGCCTGCTCCCTCAATTGGCGAAACGCGCGACACCGGTTATCTGACCTGACTATTTCATCCGTAATGTTCTTCCTTGTCCTCATTTCTTATTTGATTTCACGCCCATGACAAATATGGGGGTTGACCCATTTGTGCTCTGAAAATATTTTTCGCAACACTGCTTTTATTTTGGTATTGTCGGCGGGCGATTGAATTCGGGCGTTAAAGGGCAGGAGGGAGTTTTGCTTGGAAAGCGCCATAATGTTCTAGCGGGGGCTATCGAAGGGGGCGGCACTAAATTCGTCTGCGCCGTCGGCAGCAGCCCGCACAACTTATCATGGACAGAGTTCCCGACCGGCGACAATCCGATTCGAGTATTAGCCCAAGTTACGGATTGGCTCAATGAGCAGCAACGCGAGCGTGGCGCGTTACAAGCCATCGGGATCGGATCGTTCGGTCCTCTTGACCTGCACCCCGGCTCCCCGACCTATGGTTACATCACCTCCACTCCGAAACCCGGCTGGCGCAATACTGATGTAATGGGCGCGGTTCGGCGCGCGTTCCCAGAAATCCCAATCGGTTTCGACACGGATGTGAACGCCGCCGCCCTCGGAGAGTATTTCTGGGGCAACACCTCTGGCTTGAGCGACTTTGTTTACGTCACGATAGGGACGGGCATCGGGGCGGGCGGGGTGGCCGGGCGGCAGCTGATACATGGCCTCGTCCATCCTGAGATGGGACACATGCTGCTCCCGCGTGTACATGGGGATACCTTCGCCGGTGTGTGCCCGTATCACGGTGCGTGCTGGGAAGGGCTGTGTTCAGGCCCGGCGCTACTCAAACGTTCGGGGATGCTTGCGGAGGCGCTTCCACCGGAACACGAGGCATGGGCGCTGGAGACACAATACATCGCCTATGCGGTCGCTAACATTGCCTGCATGTTGTCGCCTCAGCGGGTGATCATCGGCGGCGGCGTCGGGAATGCCGGCAGGCTCGGTCAGAATCAGTTCTTCCGGCTGATCCGCGAGAAGACGCGAGCGGCGTTAAGCGGCTACATCGCGTCTCCGGCCCTTTGCGAAGAGATCGGCGACTACATCGTCCCACCACACCTAGGGGACAACGCGGGCATTTGTGGCGCGCTCGCACTGGCTCAGATCGCGCTGAATGATTCATAGCGCGAGGCAGTCTATGCGGTCAATACCGCGCTCCTAGAGACTCGCTCCAACTAACTGTTGTGGCTTTGAATAGAGCCGCGCATGGTCTCTTGCCTTCTCAATTCCTGCAACGCAGCTTCGCATCGTTGAATCTGCTGCTCGCGGTCGTCCTCGCGGAGTGGCCCTTTCCAGATGAGTTCCACTTGCGTGCCCTGTGCTGAAAGTGCTTGCGCCGCCTTGATGCTTCCGGCATGAATGCTTTTCCAAAACTCATGGGTCGTGCCTTTCGGGATCACGGCGATGGTCAAATTTTTCTGTGACCCTGCTGTGCTTGTCGTTTCAGGCCGCGCGCAACCGGAGAAGGTCAGCGCGCTCAACACGACCAGCAGCCCGACGGATTTTCGCATGACAAATTTACCTTTCATCTCACCCCCAAATGTGAGTGAAGCGGAACATCGTTCGAACAGGCGACTGCACTTTATTGCATTAAAACGGTTTGCTCAAGGCCGTCAAAGAAGTTGCTCGACAAAAGATAGATAGTAAGATTTAATGCCAGTCCGTCAGTCAACTCCTATCTAACCGAATCAGGTAAATTTAGTCATGGCACATGTTGTTAAATCTAAGCCGGCGTCTTTCATCTCAGCGCTCATCGTGATGTGTTTCACTTTCAATGTGAGTGGGGCGCTGAATGCTTTAGGTCAAGAGCCGATTGATGATGTCAATCCACTGATCGGCACCACGGGGCCGACCGAGAACGACTATGGCGGGATGATACCGGGTGTCGCCACCCCCTTCGGCATGACGCACTGGACGGCCATGACCCGCGAGAACAAAATCAGCGTCTGCCCATACAATTACAAAGACACGACGATACAGGGCTTCCTCGGCACTCATCAGCCCGCGATCTGGATGGGCGACTACGGCCAGGTTAGTT
>JACCRA010000440.1 GCA_013813825.1 Pyrinomonadaceae bacterium
TGCGTCACGCCTTCGTACTCAAGTCCGGCGGAGATCAAGGCTTCCGGTTCGAGGTGGACTTCGCCACCTTCCTCCGTGCCGTGCTCTTCTCCGGCGGCATGACCGTCGGCGTCCGTTGCCGCGGCCGTCGCCGCTTCAGTCTCCGTCTTGGCGTCGCTTTGACGGCGCGTCCAGAGAAAGAAGAGCGCGGCGATGGCGACGAACGCGACGAGGGCAACAATCAACCCCGTGCGCCTGTTCGACGGAGCGGAGAATTTGTGCCGCTCGACGGTGGTCGTCTCGACGATGGATTGCTCGCCGCCCGTCGCATCTACTGTTTCGACGACGCTGTTAACGTGCTTGACTTCAGTAGCCTCCGCCCCGTTCGGCGTGTCGTGGGCAGCAGAGGATTCAATCGTGGTTTCAGTGTGCGCGTGGCTCGTCGTCCCGCGCCCGTCTTGGGAAGTCACATCCTTTTCAATTGTTTCTTTACTCATTTGATTCCTCACTGCTGTTGGGGTTCGACGGCGGTGCCAATCGCGGACTGAAGGTCGGACAAGGCGCGGTACTGCTCGGCGAGAGCTTCAGTGAACTCGCGTTGCGAATCCACGAGCCGGCGCTGCTCGACGAGTAAGTCGGTAATGCGGAACGCGCCGATTTCATAGGCCGCGCGGATGGTGCGGATGTTTTCATTCGACCGTTCGATGACACCCGACTCGAAGCTCTCAACGGCAGCACGCGCCGCTTCGTAGCGCGCGTAAGCGCTCTGGACATCAGCGCGCACCACCGCCTCCAGAAACTCGCGGCGCGCCCGCGCCTGCGAGATCGCAATCGCGGCTTCCGCCTTCGCGCCCTGATTCTTGTTAAAGACGGGAATGCTCACCGAGACGCCGAAGGTCAACAATTTGTCTTTGTCGCGCAAGATGCCGACCGGCGTGTCGTCGAAAGCTGACCGGCTTTGCGTGTAGCGTGTGAACGCCGTCACGTCCGAAGCGCCCTGCGCGCGCGCGAGCTTGAGGCCCGCCTGCGCCACTTCTTCGTTCAAACGGGCGAGGCGCAAATCGGGGCGCGTGCGGAGAGCGATTTCGATGGCTGCCTCCCGCGAAGCGGGCGGGGGTGGCAAGCCGGGCGCGTTGATGTCTTCACGCAACTGCAAGACTTCGGCGGGCGGGGTACCAGTCAGGTTTTTGAGACGGATGAGTGCGGAGCGCAACCTGCCTTCGACGAGAGCGCGCCGCGAGCGCAGGCGGTCAACCTCGACGCGCAACTGATTCAGTTCGATGGGAGCCGTGTCGCCCTCGCTAACGCGCGCCTGAACGACGACGACGGTTTTCAGATCGATGTTGGTTAATCCTTCCGTCGTCTCCAACTCACGCAACGAGGCCAGAGCATCCACATACAAGGCGCGCACATCGTTTGCGAGTCGCCGCTCGCGGTCGGAGATCTCCGCCTCGACTGCTTCCAACTCTGCTTGGGCGAGTTCGATGCGCCGCCGTCGCTTACCTCCAAGCTCAATCGGCAAGCCGAAGCCGACCGAAGTTTCGCTCTCGTCCGCCGAGCCGGTCAGCCGACCCGTCGTGTGCTCGAAGTCAATGATCGGATTTGGTCTCAGTCCCGCCTGCCGCAGACGGGCGCGGGCGCGCGTCGCTTCGAGACGCACGGCTCCAAGCTCACCGTTTGCAGCGAGCGCGCGTCGCACGAGGTCAGCGGAGGACGCGCCCTGTATCGCGTTGAAATAAAGGGCGACGGTTGGACTGACAGCGCGGCGAGCCGCGCTCGTCGCGGCGGCGTTTGTGTTTTCCGGTGGAGTTGAATTGACGGCGATATCGGGGCGGGATAAAGCGCCGATGTCAGGCGGCATCTGCGCTTGCGCTTGCCCTATGAAGGAGACGGCGCAGAAGCAGACCGCGTCCCTCCATCGGGCGAGCCTGCGGAGAGAATAAAGCATCGCTAAAACCTTTCCTTGCAAGTAAGAACGCTAAGAAAATGACAGGATTGAAGGCAGGTATTGCCGCGTTCAGCTAACGCAAACTACTAGAAAAGCGTTGCCGGACGCGCCGCGACACCAAGCCTTCGGCAAGTCTGTGGATGAAATGAAGGTTTAAGCGATGCGGGGCGGGCGGTACGTTTCCCTGACGGGCGGAGACGGCAGCGAACCCGTTTCGCGGACGGGTTGCGGAGACTTGAATTCGTGGAATTCTAAGTGCGTGAGGTCTGTGCTAGGCAGCACATGAGCACAACAGCAGAAGCAATCTTCTTCATGCGGCAATTGCTTCGACGGCTTTTCGGACGGAACGCTGGCGGGCTGATTAACAGCCGGAGTCATCTGCTAGTCCGGCTCCGGCCTTACTGAATTGATTGAATTAGCGGAAGCAACTACGCCACAATCTTAGCGGCAGAAATACTGCGGCAAGGTTATGTCCGCGCCGGTGTGGAGCAGAAAGAAGATGGCGACCGCGCGAATCAATCGCAGGTGTCTTCCGGCTCTCATGCTGTATCTCTGTCTCATACCGATTGGGGGAACCAAGCACGAGAGTATCACAAACATCAGCCCCAAGACCACCTACCGCTTGAGCCAGCCGAACAATCCATGAGTGATCGTCTCGCGGTTCTCTTCGTAGATGGCTTTGGTGAGCGGCAAAGACATCGGGCAGACGCGGACGCAGTTCTGGGCGTTGCCGCGGTTGGTGATGCCGTCCTCGCCGGTGATGCCGGAGAGGCGGTCGTCGCGCGTCAGCTTCCCCGAGCGGTGGATGTTGAAGAGACGCGCTTGGGCGAGGCTGCTATTTTGAATCGTTGAGCAGGACGACATCGCTATTGACAGTGCCGCGCGAGAGGGCGAGTCGCTGGCCGTTGGGCGACAAAGCGAAAGACCAGATCAGGCCGGAGTTGAAGTTTGTCACTGGCGCGGGCGCGCTGCCATCGAGCGGGAGACTCCAGATGTTCGAGACGCCGGCGCGCGTGTCAATGTAGGTGACGGCGCGGCTGTCAGGTGTCCAGCCGATCGGCTTGATGGCGTAGCTGGTCACGTCGAAGATTTTAATTGGCTCTCCGCCTGCGATGGGCAGAACGCCGATGCGGAACTGCGCGTCCGGCTCGCCGATCACATAATTGCAAGCAATGAATCTGCCGTCCGGCGAAACGACGGGCGCGGTCGCCGTGTCCTTCGCGGGCATCGGCACTTTGACGGACTCGCCGCCGTCAATCGGCGTTTTCCACAACGCTGCCCGGCCCGCTCCGCCCATGTAGTAAAACACCCATTGACCATCAGGCGAGCAGGACGGGATGACGCCTTTCTCCGTCAGTTGCTTGGGGTTGCCGCCGTCAATATCCATGCGCCAGATAGCATTTTGTTCCGACCTGTCGGAGCTGAAGACGATGTAGCGTCCGTCGGCGCAGGCGGAAGGGAAGGCGTTGGCGCCGGCGGTCGTTAGTTGTTTATTCCCGGAGCCGTCCGCGTTCACACTCCAGATGTCCCAATTGCCGCCCGCCACCGAGTGATAAATGATCTTCCCGTCTGGCGTCAGCGACAAATCTTTGTCGCCATCGCGCCTGCCGAGGCCGTGTGTGAGTTGCTTGGCGTTGTCTGCGCTTGCCGCGTCCGGCGCGGCGACCCAAATGTTCATAAAGCGGTTGACTTGCACGGCGACCAGCGTCGAAGAGTTTGCCGTCAGGCTCACGCTGGCATAGTCGCTCAAATCGTTGGTGATCCGGCGGGCCGCGCCATCCGGGTAAGAGAGATGCCAGAGTTGCAAAATTTCATTCTTCTCTGAGGCCGAGACCACCAGCCCTGAAGAATCCGCGAGCCAGTCCAGACTCTCGATTGATGTCCACCCTTCCGGTGCGATCTCCCTTTCTGTGCCGTCCGCGATTCGCACGCCGATCACCTTTCGCGGGCCGGGTCCTCCCTTGCCGCTGAAGATCCCGACGAGGCAAGCGACGATCTGGCCGTCGGGCGACCACGCCGCCGCCGTGATGAATTCGGGCAATTCGCGCGAGATGAGTTTTCGTTCATTGCCGCCGTCCGTGTCGGTGAGGAAGAGCGAGGGGTCCGGGTCGAGGCGGATGAAGGCGACTTGTTTGCCATCCGGCGAGAAGCTGAAATTATCTTTCGAGTCTTGCAGGCTGATGTCTGCGATCAACTTTCTCTCGTCGCCGCCGAGCTTGGGCGTCCGGTAGAGCGTCGCCCGCGCGCTCTCTTTCTCGGCCTTGAGGTAATAGATAAACACGCCGTCGGGCGAGAAAGCGGGCGCGCCGAAATTTACGCCTTCGGCGGGCGGAACGATTTGCACGCTGCTGGCGGCGGAGGTTTGCCTGAGCCAGAGACTCTGCCGCCCGGCCTGCTCCTTGATGTAGGCAATGAACTCGCCGTCGGGAGAGACGACGGCATCGACGGGCCCGCCCGTGTCAGACAGCCGGTCGATCTTCATCGTTTGGAAGGGAGCGACGGGGCTACTTTGATCCAAGAGCCGGTACAATCCATAAC
>JACCRA010000470.1 GCA_013813825.1 Pyrinomonadaceae bacterium
AATCACGACGAAGATTTCTTCAAGCAGTTCGGCTAATGTAACGAGCTTGCCGCCACCCAAAGTTAGGCGATTCCCCTTGCTTGGCAATACCAACAATGCGATTTGCTCTATATCGGTTGGCAAATCGAATCCCTCAAAGATTTTCGATATATGCTTTCGCCCTGCGGCAAACTTCTTCGCGAATCTTTCCTCTCGCTTGTCCCATCTATGAGCATCTAAAGACGGTTCGATATGCACAAGGTGTTTCTTAGACGGATGAAAAGCAACAACATCCAATTCACCCTCATATCCACCCTTAGCCCGCCTCCCAACTTTGATATTCCGGCGGACAAAGTATCCTTTGAATTCGTACCATTCAGACACTAGCTGCTCAAGGTAATTGCCAGCCATATCATACTCCTAGAAATCACGAAGAAATCTAACGCGCATTCATCCTCTCGGGGCGCGGGCTAGTAATACGAAGAACGAGAGATACGACTTCCGCAACCGCGTCCGCCAAAGGAGATTCAGTCCGTGCGTGTCTTTACCTCCGCCGTCCGCTCCTTCAACTTACCGCGCCATCAGCTTTTCAATCTCTTCAATCTCCTTCGGCACTTTGCTCGTCAATACTTGATGACCTCCGGCCGTCACCAGTACGTCGTCTTCGATGCGGATGCCGATGCCGCGATACTGGTCGGGAACGCTTTCAGCATCAGCCGCGATGTAGAGGCCCGGCTCGATGGTGAGGATGATGCCGGCCGCCAGCGGGCGCGATTGGCCGTCGCCGGTCTGGTAGCTGCCGACATCATGCACGTCCATGCCGAGGAAGTGGCCGATGGTGTGCATGTAGAATTTTTTGTAAGTCTTTTCTTCGATCAGCTTCTCCACGTCGCCCGCGAGCAGGCCGAGGCGCACCATGCCGGCGGTCAGCATGGTGGTGGCGCGCTGGTTCAAGTCTTCCATCGTGACGCCCGGCTTGACCATTTCGACGCAGGCCAGTTGCGTCTCCAAGACGACTTCGTAAACCTCGCGTTGCGCGGTGGTGAAGCGACCGATGACGGGAAAGGTGCGCGTGATGTCGGAGGCGTAACCCTGATACTCCGCGCCCGCGTCGATCAGCAGAAGATCACCGTCTCTGAGCTGCGCGGCGTTCGCCACGTAGTGCAGCACGGTCGCGTTCGCGCCGCCGCCGATGATCGTGGTATAGGCCGGGGCCGACGCGCCGCGACGGCGGAAGACATATTCGATGAGGGCTTCGATCTCATACTCGAACATGCCGGGCCGCACCTGCCGCATCGCTTCCGTGTGCGCCTCGGCGGCAATGTTGGCGGCCTGTTGCATGATCGCAATCTCCGCTTCGCTCTTAACCAAACGCATTTCGTGGAGCAGCACGCCCGGATCGGTGATCGCTTCGGGCGCGCGGAAGAGGCGGCTGCGAAGGCGCATCAGGCCGATCTGCCTGGCGAGCAACCGGTCCAATTCGGCGTGCGTTCCCAACCGGTAATAGACATTGCGCGCGCCGTTGATGATCTCGCCCAGTTTCTCTTTGAACTCTTTAATGTCGAAAGCCGCGTCCGCGCCGTACTTCGCAACCGCGCCCTCGACACCGGCGCGCCGCCCTTCCCAAGCCTCGCGCTCCGCGTCGCGCGGGCGCACGAAAAGCGTGTACTTATCTTGCTCCGCGCCGGGCGCGACGACGGCGATGGCTTCCGGCTCGTAGCAGCCGGTCAGGTAATAGAAATCCGAATCCTGCCGGTAGCGGTATTCGGTGTCGTTCGAGCGCGTCGTCTCCGACGCGCTACAAATGATCGCGACGGAGCGCGGCTCCATCCGCCGCATCAACTCCGCAAGCTGCGGTCGTCGTGGCATCGTTCTTCTCTCTCCTCTGACGAAACGAATTGCTCTCGCTGGCAACGCATTGTAACTGAGCGGCGTGGCGACGCCGAAATACAGTGCCCGTGGACAATTCAACCAGAAGACACCACAGGCATTGGTGAAAGAAAAGTGTTGCAGGCGGGATGATAAATGACAGACACTTTTTCATTCATCATTCATCATTTCGCATTCATCATTTTCCGTCCGGGCTTTCCCTCCAACAAGTTTCGCCGCATAATTCCGCCGCCCTCATTGAGACATGAAACACAGGAAGTGAAACTGATGGCAACGATGTTTTCCACGCAAGCAGCGGCAACTGCGGAGATCGTGTCTTACGACCCGGCCACCGGCGAAGAGATCGGGCGCGCGCCCATCGCCCCCGCCGCAGAGGTCAGGCGGGCGGTCGCGCGCGCGCGCGAAGCGCAAGGAGAGTGGGCAGCACGTTCGTTCGCGGAGCGCGGGCGCGTGGCGCTGCGAGCGCGGGAGATCGTGCTCGCCGAGATGGACCAGATTGCGTCGCTCATCTCGCGCGAGTCGGGTAAGCCTGTGGCCGAAGCGTTGGCGATGGAACTGGTGCCGACCCTCGATCTGATGCGTTACTTCGCGCACAGTGCCGGGCGGTTGCTCAAGCCGGAGAAGTTAGACCTCGGCCAGTACAATTTGATGGGGCGCTCTTCGGAGATCGTTTATCGACCGCTCGGAGTAATCGGCATTATCTCGCCGTGGAATTTTCCGTGGGCGATCCCGCTCGGCGAAGTCGTGATGGCCTTGATGGCCGGCAACGGCGTCGTGCTGAAACCCAGCGAGTTGACGCCGCTCACGGGGTTGAAGCTCGGCGAAGTGTTCGCGCGCGCCGGGTTGCCCGAAGGCTTGTTCGTCGTCGTCACCGGTGCGGGGCCGACGGGCGCGGCGCTGGTGGAAGCCGGAGTCGATAAGATCATGTTTACGGGCAGCGTCACAACGGGCCGGTGTGTGGCCGAAGCGGCGGCGCGTCAGTTGATTCCGTGCGTGCTGGAATTAGGCGGCAAAGACCCGATGCTCGTGCTCGAAGACGCCGACCTCGAAGCCGCCGCGCGGGCGGCCGTGTGGGGCGCGTTCGCCAACTCGGGCCAAGCGTGCGCGTCGGTCGAACGCTGCTACGTCCATGAATCAATCGCCGCCAAGTTCACGGCGCGCGTGGTGGAGATCACGCGCCAACTCAAGCAGGATGTCGGCACGCGTGAGGGCACCGATGTCGGCGCGATGTCGAGCGAGCGGCAGTTGTGCATCGTCGAGGATCATGTCCGCGACGCGGTCGGGCGCGGCGCGCAAGTCTTAATTGGCGGCGGACGCGGGGCGGCGGGCCAGCTTTTTCATCAGCCGACGGTGTTGGCCGGCGTCGATCATTCGATGGCGGTGATGCGCGAGGAAACTTTTGGTCCCGTGCTCCCGCTGATGACTTTCGAGACTGAGGATGAAGCCATTCGTCTCGCCAACGACAGTCCATATG
>JACCRA010000480.1 GCA_013813825.1 Pyrinomonadaceae bacterium
GCGTCAGGAAACGCAGAGGATCGCGGCGGAAGGCGATGTAATCGAAGAGCCGCGCGCCGGGTAGCGTGTGCCGCGGGCCGGGGGCGACAAGAAGGGCGTCGGACATGTCGGGAAAACTCCGTCTTTGTTTGTTAAAAAAAACCGTGGCATCGGAAATCCGGCGCTCGCTAACGCCGCCCGCAAGCCTCTGTTATTATACGGCCGCACACCAATAGCCCTGAAAGGCGTCCGGCTTTGCGGATTCGCCTTTGCGATTCACCTCAAGCGTGGAGGCCGTTTGTCGTTAGAGTTTGCCATCGAGTATTCGTGTCCGCTCCGCGCGCGTTATGCCGAAGAGCACCTGCGCGCATGGGGGCGTCTGAGCAACATTCACACGCGCGTGACGACCGGCGAAACGCTGTCGCCGTCGGAAGAGAAGTTGCGGTTTGTCGAACGGGCGGGCGTCGAGTTGGAACGAATGCGCCGCGAGACGGGTGTGTGCGAGACGTGCCCGGCGCACCTGCCGCGCGAGGCGGCGGGCGAGGGCGAGAGCGTCGGCTGCCTCGGACGCATCAACTACCCGATTGAAGCGCAGTTTGAGAAGTTCATGGCCGACCGCGTGCAACTCGCGCTCGACACCATCAGCGCCGAAGACCAGCCGCGCCTGCTGCGGATTCTCGTCGAGGCGGATTCGCCCTTCGACGGCGAAGGGACTAAATCGTTGCGGCAGGTGACGACGCCCGACAATCTCCGCTTCTTCGAGTTGCGCCTGCCGATCCGCCTCGCGCGTGAGGCCGCGCGCCTCACCACCGATCATGTTTTCGACGCGCTGGCCGGCTTCACCGCCGCCGACGCCAAAGCCACCACTTACGCCCGCGAATTGCCTTACCCGGCGGCTCCCGACTATCAAGACTTCCTCGCCCTCGTCCTGCTCAACGAGTTAAGTGCTTCCGAACGCCAACGCCTCCACACCCGCAGCCAGAATTACAAACAGTTCCTGCGCCTGCTCGCCGCTCTTGAACGCGCCGAAGTGCTGCGTTCGCGCGTGCTGCTCGATTAAAACCTGTCAGCAATCAGTAGTCAGTGGTCAGTTGCTTTAGTGCTGTCCCGCCCTGAAGTTGAGGCTTCTGGCGGCGGCTCGTCCATCAGAAAGCAATGAACAATTGACCACGGACGACGGACCACTGCCTGTCAGCTTTGCTGCCGCTGTTCGTCAATCTGGCGGAGAGATTCGAGTAGGAGGCTGGTGTTGCTACTCGCCTCAATGGTAATGGGAAACTCGCGCGGGGAGCGAACGAAATCGAAGCGGCCGACGGCTGTCTCGACAATGAGGTGCATGGTCCGGGCCGGATCGATTCCTTTGCTTTCGGCCCCGACGATGCGGCCACCGTTGAAATAGACGCGGCCTTGCCAGTCCGGGCGCGCGACGACGAGAGCGCCCGTCAGCCGCGCGTTCTCGATCACCTGCACCACGTCGAAGATGCTGATCACGGAGAGGTCTCCGGCGAAGGTAGCGGCGGGCGTGGGGCGCGACGCTGGCGGGACGGGGGCGGGACGCGGCTGGGCGTCGTCGGCCTGTGGCTGGCGGGTGCGGCGGATCGCTTCGAGGCCGGCCGTGATCGAGATGCGTGGATCGAGTTGTTTGGCTTCCAGCAGGCGTTCCTGTGCCGTCTCGTAATCATCGCGCGCGAGATAGAGGCTGACGAGCGCGAGACACTGGCGGGCGGCCTCGGCCGGATTGTTGCTGTCCGCCGCCACTTCGCGTAATTTCTCGCGCAGGCGGAGCGACTGCTTATGAACTTTGAGGGCGCTCAAGAGACGTTCAAGCGCACGTGCGGGCGCGCGGTATTTGAGAAACAACTCAACGTCGAGCAGAGCCGTCTCCACGTCATCACGAGTGCTGTTTTCCGCTTGGGCGTCGCTCATGGGCTATCATCCGAATCCCAGCAACCCTTACCGATCATGGAGTTTAACACAACGCCCCGCTACTTCGGCCGACCGTACGCAAACGGACATTACCAGTCACGGTTTGGAATGATCGGAAGGGAAACGATGCGCTGGAAATTCCAGCCGCTAGCCGCGAATTTTATTCGCAACTTCGCGTAAGCTCTAAGGTCACTCACCTGAAATGAGATTTTAGTTACTCTTAGGACTTACGCAGTTGAACGAAGAATCAACAACTTACGGGAAGTCGCAAATCCGATAAATCCTTTGTTTTCAACAAAGCGTTGTTTCAACTGCGTAAGTCCTAACTCTTACGCCCCGCCCGCGCTGTGCGGCGAGCGCCTTGTTGCGCGCCGGCCGCAACACTCTGTCGCATCGCGGAAACGTGGCATCAGAGATGCTCTGTGAAAAAGTCCCAACCCTCAATGTTGTTGCCGTAATCCAGTCGCATTCGCGCCCCCCGTGCTCTCGAATGCCTGATTCCGCCTCGCGAAGGGTTTGACAAGGAGTATTCTGGATGCACGAAGAACTGACGTTCGACTCAACCGGAACGGCCACCATCCGCTTATCCAACGGGAGTTGGGCCACTTACATTCAGCACGTTTGTGATCGCCTGCGC
>JACCRA010000481.1 GCA_013813825.1 Pyrinomonadaceae bacterium
GTATACAGATGACCGAGATGCGGCAAACTGTTGGCGTAGTAGATGGGAGTAGTGGCGTAGAAAGTTGTCATTGCTGGCTCGTGCGTCTTCGATCTTTGATGATCGTCAGTCGTCGGAAATCGCTTTCCGCTGGAGGCGATTGGCGATTCAAGACGATCTCCCTTGAATCAAGGCCATCGCTTCGGCGCGGGTGCGCGAATCTTTGCGGAAACCACCGCGAAGCGCCGAAGTGATCGTCAGCGCGCCGGGCTTCTTCACTCCGCGCAGCGTCATGCACGTATGCTCGGCCTCCAACACCACCATCACGCCGACCGGCTTGAGGCCGTGATAGAGCGTGTCGGCGATCTCGGAAGTCAGGCGCTCCTGCACTTGCAGACGACGCGCGAACGTATCGGCCAAACGCGCCAGTTTCGACAATCCGAGAATGCGCCCGTCCTTCGGAATGTACGCGATGTGACAGCGCCCGACGAACGGCGCGAGATGATGCTCGCAGATCGAAGCGATGTGAATGTCTTTGACGATCACCATTTCATCGTGTGTGTCTCCGGGCAATGGCACGACGTGCTGACGCGGGTCTTCGCGCATCCCGGCGGTCAGTTCGCCGTACATCTCGGCGACGCGCTGCGGCGTGCGCCGCAATCCCGGCCGCTCCGGGTCTTCGCCGATGCCTTCGAGGAGCAGACGCACGCCGGCCGCGATCTTTTCCAGATCGACGCCGGCAGCAGGCGACGCCGGCGCGATCTCGTCCGGCTCAATCGCGGAGATTTTAACGCTCATTTGTCACCTCTGAGACTCGCGCTCATTTGAGACATTTCAACTCACGTCCGCGCACCATCGGCGCAAAAGTGTAGGGGCAACGGACAAGTCCTCAGCCCAGATCGGCGCTTCGCCGATCTCATCGACGTTAGACAATTTCAGCCATGTTGAATGACTGCAACGCTAGTTATCGCGCTGGCGCGCGATGGGCTGGGACAAGCCGCAGCCCCTACAAATGCTCTAATCCCCGCCGTGTTGTTGTTGGTAAATTGTTCTGGCTTCCGTCTCGACGATCTTCAATGGTACTCCGGCGCGGACGGCGGCGGCTCGGCAGTCTTCAAATTCCGGCATCGCGCTGACGACGCGCCCGTTGAGGCGCGCGAGCTTGACGCCGACATCGCCGAAGCGCGTCGCCACTTGCACCGACTCGCGTCTGAGCGCGCGGCGCTCCACTTCGTAACAACGCACGCCGATGGTCGTCGTCTCGGCGAACAACAGATCGAACATCGCTTCGCGCTCCTCCGCGCGACAGAGAATCGAGACGAGCACGCCGGGACGATTCTTCTTCATCTGCGCGGGCGTGAAAAAACAGTCGAGCGCGCCGCGTGACAAAGCCTGTTCCATCAGGTATCCGAGCAACTGCGGTGAAGAATCGTCGATGTTCGTTTCGATCACCAGCGCCTTTTCGGTCAAGCCGGCGTCCGCCGTTTCTCCGATTAACACGCGCAGCACGTTGGGAAACTTTTCGTACTCGCGCCCGCCCGCGCCGTAGCCCGTCGCGCCGAGGCGCATAGCGGGAAGGGAACCAAATTCCGTGCAGACGCTCGTGATGATCGCGGCCCCGGTCGGCGTCACCAATTCGCCTTTGATGTCAGTAGCGTAAATCGGCGCGTCGCGCAACAGTTCGGCGACGGCGGGCGGCGGAATGGGAAAGCGCCCGTGCGCCATCTCGACCATCCCGCTGCCGACGTGCAACGGAGATGAGATGAATTTCTCAATGCCCAGCAACTCGAATCCGACGCAGGCTCCAACAACATCGACAATCGCATCGAGCGCGCCGACCTCATGGAAATGAATTTTTTCAACGGGCAAATTATGAACCCGCGCTTCAGCTTCGGCCAGCCGCGTGAAAATGTTCGCGGCTCTGGCCTTCACTGTCTCCGACAGACGAGAGTCGCCGATGATCTTGAGAATGTCGCTCAAGTGGCGGTGGTGCTGTTCGTGTCTGGTGCGGACGTGCGCCCGCGTCGCGCCGATGCCCGAACGATCCACCATCTCGAACGAGACCTCGAAGCCCTCCACATCGAGCAACGCGAGTTGAGCGAGCAACGCGCGCGCTTCTACTCCGGCGCTGACGAGCGCACCGAGCGTCATGTCGCCGCTAATTCCGGCAAAGCAGTCGAAGTAGAGAGTCTTCATTGCAAGTCTAACTGCGGTAACAACTCGCCGGCCGCGCCCCGTAGCGTCGCATCGCAGAATGGGGAGAGCGGCGTCTGTTCGGGATTAATTTCGACGAGATAGGCGCCGGCGGCGCGCGCGATGTCAGCGAGTCCGGCCGCTGGATAGACTAGCGCCGAAGTGCCGATCACGAAACACACATCGCAGCGGCGCGCCCCTTCGGCGGCCTGCTCGAAAACACTGACCGGCAACGTCTCGCCGAAGAGGACGACATCGGGGCGCATCATCCCATGGCATTTTCCGCAGACGGGCGGGCGAGTGAATTGGTCCAGTTGCCTCAAGTCTTCGCGGTGCCGGCAATGCGTGCAGCGTGCGCGCCAGATGCTGCCGTGTAATTCAAGCACATCGCGCGAGCCGGCAGTTGCGTGTAGCCCGTCGATATTCTGCGTCGCTAAGGTCAATTCGGCAAAGCGATCTTGCCACCGGGCGAGCGTCGTGTGCGCGGGATTCGGCTTGAGACTTTCCAACACTCCGCGCCGGTAATCGAACCAGTCCCAGACGGCCGGCAAATCACGCTCGACCATTTCGGCGGAAGAGATCACACTAAACGGCAATCCCTTCCAGACGACGCTTTGACCGCCGCCGCGAAACGTCGGCACACCGCTTTCC
>JACCRA010000485.1 GCA_013813825.1 Pyrinomonadaceae bacterium
GTACACCAGCGGCCTTCGGTGTGTCGAAATTGGAAGGCCATTAACAAGGAAGGTACTGATGCAGGCTCCTAAGCGTCCCTTGACCACCACCACCGGGCTACTGGCCCTTTCCCTCACTGCGTCCTTAATCACAGGCTCCGCCTTCACACGCCACGCCGGTGCCCAATCTAAAAAGACTTTGCCGGGCGGCGGAGACGCCCGGTCGCCGCACCAGCCCACGACCGGGACCCGGCGCTTTCCGTCGCTTGCCAGACATGCGAGAGACTTGACGGAAATGGCGCGCCGGGGCGAACTCGATTTAACCGCCAACCGGGGCGACGAAAAACTGCGCCGGACGATTCAGGTGCTGTCGCGCCACGCTAAAAACAATCCCGTCTTGGTCAGCGAATGCGGCGCGGAAAACCAGACTGTCGTGAGCGATCTCGCGCGGCGCATCGCCATCGGCGACGTGCCGGCGAATTTGCGCGGCAAGCGCCTCTTCAGTCTCGAACTGGCATCGCTGCTGTCCGGCGCGCCGGACAATCGCGAGTTTGAGCGGCGGCTGCAAATCGTTCTCAAAGAAGTGGCCGGCGCGAAGAGCGAGATTATCCTGTTTATTGAAAACCTCGACGGGTTGATCGGCACCGGCGCGGCTCACGGCCAGACGGCGGCGGCCATGTTGCAGACGGCGCTTACCAACAACGAGTTGCAACTCATCGGCGCGACGACGCTGTATGCCTTCGGCACGCACCTTAAATCGGACGCCACGCTGGCCCGCCACTTCCAGAAAGTTTGCGGCGACGACGCCACCGCCAACGGCGAAACCGACGAACGCGCCGAGGATGGCTTTGTCGGCGATAAAGTGTCGCCGGATTTACGTGAGATGATGCAAGCGGCTGACTCAGCGGGCGGGCGCGTTAAAGCCATCCTGCAAGTCACCGACCCGCGCAGCCAAGAGTTGGCCGCCATCTTCCAGCGTCAAGGCGTGCGCGTGCGGCAACGCTTGAACCAGTTGGGATCGATGGAAGTAGAGATGCCCGTCGCGGCGCTTGAAGAGATCGCCGCCAATCCCGCCACCAACTACGTCTCACGCAATCGCGAAGTCCGCGCCTTCGGCCACGTCGAGAACACGACCGGCGCCGATGCGATGCGCGCGCAGTCCGGCAACAGCGGGCTCGAAGGCGATGGCATCGGCATCGCCGTCATCGATTCCGGTTTGTTCCGCGATCATGACTCGATGGACAAGATCGTCTTTCAGAAAGATTTCACCGGCGACGGCTATGGGACGCTCGATAAGTTCGGCCACGGCACGCACGTCACGGGCTTGCTCGCCAACAAAGACAACTTCAGCGGCAAGTACATCGGCGTCGCACCTAAAGCCGAGATTGTCTCGTTGCGCGTGCTCGACTCGGAGGGCGTCGGCTCGGTGTCAAGCTTGCTGAAAGCTCTCGATTGGATTCTCGCGCCCGTCAGCGCGCTCAACCCGCTCGGCGAAAAGAATCACCAGAAATATAAGATCAAGGTCGTCAACCTCAGCCTCGGTTCAGTGGCTGTTGATTCTTACCAGAACGACCCGGCGTGCCGCGCGGTACGGCGGCTGGTGGATGCGGGGATCGTCGTCGTCACCGCCGCCGGCAACAACGGCAAGACGGTCGAAGGCCAGAAAATTTACGGCGCGATCCACTCGCCCGGCACCGAGCCTTCGGCGATTACGGTCGGCGCGACCAACACCTTCGGCACCGACGCGCGCAATGATGACGGCATCGCGACCTTCAGTTCGCGCGGCCCGACGCGCAGTTCCTTCACGGACGCGGCGGGCGTCCGCCATTACGACCACCTGCTGAAGCCCGACCTCGTGGCCCCCGGCAACAAGCTGATCGCCGCCGAAGCCACTACGAAAGAGAGAATCAACGGGCAAGACGTGTTCGTCCCCAACTTCCTGATCAGTAAGGATCCGTCACGGCGTGCGATCAACGATTCGGATCCCAAAAAGCGCTTCATGCGTCTGAGCGGAACCTCGATGGCAGCGCCGATTACGGCGGGCGCGGCGGCATTGCTCATGCAGGCCAACCCGAAGTTGACGCCCAACATGGTCAAGGCAATCCTGATGTACACGGCGCAGCCGCTCTCGGACTTTAACCGCTTCGAGCAGGGTGCCGGCCAACTCAACATCGAGGGTGCGATGCGTCTCGCCAAACAGGTCCGAACCGACCTGACGTGGGCGATCACGTTGAGCGGCACGCCGATGCTCAGGACGACAACCTTCCCGATCACGCGGACGACGATTGCCAATGACACTTTCACGTGGACGCAGGGCATCCTGATGGGCAACGCCTTCGCCACCGGCACGAACCTCTTCACCAAATATCAAAGAGTTTATGGGCTGGGCGTGCTGGTCAGTGACGGCGTCTTAGTGAGCGACGGCGTACTCGTCAGCGACGGCGTGCTCGTCAGCGACGGCGTTTTAGTCAGCGACGGCGTGCTCGTCAGCGACGGCGTCTTGGTCAGTGACGGAGTGTTAGTCAGCGATGGAGTGTTGGTGAGTGACGGCGTGCTGGTCAGCGACACGCTTGTCGGACTTGGTTCGTTGCTAGATGGTGATGACACCGCTTCCATGGAGTGAGCGGTACATGCGGCGGCTTGAGTTGTCAGCAATTCTCGCCGCCGTTGCCTGCCATCAAACGACACCGCATCCCGACTCTCTAACTTGAAGGAACGATAAGGACACAAGCTATGGCGACATCGACCTCACATCATAAACTTACCTCGTCCACCGCCACGGCGGTGGCGATGGATGCCAATCTAACTATTGCCGCTTGCATTGCCGGAGAGGAGAAAGAGGCGCTGGAGTTTCTCGCCGCCCGCCCGATTCACACCGTCGTCATGCGCGGCTTCATCCGCGACAACGGCTTGGTCAGCCCCGCCAACCGCGGCACGTTTTACGCCTGCCGCAATTGGCAAGGCGAGATCGAAGGTCTCGCCATCATCGGGCACCTGACGATGATCGAAGCACACACCGAGCCGGCCCTGACGACTCTCGCCCGCCAAGCGCAACACTGCCCGAACGCGCGCCTCGTGATGGGCGAGCAGGAAAAGATCGCTAAATTTTTCAGCCACTACTATGCGGAAGCCGGGCAGACCCCGCGCCTCATCTGCCGCGAACTGCTGTTCGAGCAACGCGAGCCGCTCGCCCTGCCGCACCCGGTCCTCGGTTTACGCGAGGCGACGTTCGCAGACCTCCCGCTGATCGTCCCCGTCCACGCCCAACTCGCTTTAGAGGATAGCGGCATCAATCCGTTGGAGAGTGACGCAATCGGCTTCCGCCGCCGGTGCGCCCGCCGAATCGATCAGGGGCGCGTCTGGGTGTGGGTCGAACAGGAGCGGTTGATGTTCAAGGCCGATGTCGTCTCCGACACGCCGGAGGTGATCTACCTCGAAGGCGTCTATGTGCGCCCGGAGAATCGCGGGCAGGGTTACGCCCTGCGCTGTCTATCGCAACTCGGCCTCCAACTGCTAACGCGCACCAACTCGATCTGCCTACTGGTCAACGAACACAATCACGCCGCGCAGAATCTTTACCGCAAAGCCCAATACGAATTGCGGAGCCACTACGACACGATCTTTCTTCAGCGTTAAACCGCTCGAATCAAGACAGGCCAGAGACCCGCCTAGCACTCATCAATCGGTATTCACACCAATGGCACTCGCAAAGACGGACATGGGCAAACAAAAATACATCGGCATGGTGGCGTGGGCGGTGGTGGCGCTGGGGGCCGCCGTTGCTTCGTTTTCCGCCGCCCGTTTACCGTTCGCACAACTCGATGCTCGTTTCCTGCTGCTGGCGCTGATCACTGTCGTTTTCGGCTCGCGCCTTACCGTGCAAGTCCCGCGCGCCAAAGTCCACGCCTCCGTCCCCGACACCTTCGTTTTCCTGACCTTGTTGCTCTACAGCGGCGAGGCCGCCGTACTGCTGGCGGCGGCGGAGGCTTTTTCCTCTTGCCTCACCTTCGGCAAAAAGGCGATCACGATCAAGCCGCGGACGATGTTGTTCAACACGGCCGTGATGGCCTGCGCGACCTTTATCACCGTGTGGGCGCTACGCTTCGGTTTCGGCTCGCTCCCGGAATTGGCGGGGCGTCCGCTCTCTTCGACCTACTTCACCGCGCTCGGCTTGATGGCGCTCGTGCAGTACGCCGGTAGCACCGGCCTCGCGGCCCTCTACACCGCCTGCAAAAACAACGAACCACTCTGGCAGACGTGGAGCCGTCACTACCTGTGGGTTTCCATCACCTTCTTTGCCGGCGCCGCCGCCGCCGGCA
>JACCRA010000549.1 GCA_013813825.1 Pyrinomonadaceae bacterium
TCCATCCTTCCGTCGTCGTAGAAAATGCGCGTCGCGGAGCCTTCGCCGAGTTCGGCCAAAAGCTGTTCGTAATCGTCCCACGAGACGTTGTCCAAACGCAGCACGGCCCCTTCCGGCAAGCGTGTGACCACTTCATAAATACTCGGAGCAGAAACAAGCATTACTCAACCTCCTTCATGGCCGCCACAGGCGGCAACGCAAGCCACCGCGATCTTAGCACGAACCTGTAAGCAGACTGCGGGCTTCGACTCGGTCGGTGATAGCCACTTCACCGAGACTAAAAGCGCAACAGCGCCGCATCGGTTCAGAAACTGCGTTCGTGGACACTGACTTTCGAGAGTGAGAGGACGACGCGCATGGTCTGCGGGCGGCGGTCGTAAGCGGCGGGGACGAAGGCGGGATTGCGGCGCAAGGCGTCTTGCACTTCGTCGAGCATTTGCGGGTTGCGCGGCGGCGAGACGACGCCGGCGAGCGAGGCGCTGCCGTTGCTGAACACATCGGCGACGATCACGGTGTCGTCGTCTTCCTCGCTGCCGCTCGAAGGAGTGCGGACGAGCGCCGCCAGAGCGCCGCCGGGGTTCAAACTCGGCGACTCCGAGCCAAAGGGCGCGCGGCTCGTCGCCAGAGAGATCGGCCGTGTCACGTCGAATTCGCGTGGGCCGGCCGCCGGCACCACCGCCTCCTCGCGCGCGGCGGCGAGGGCCAGAGCGCGCATCGCGCCGAACTGCGGGCGCAATGCACTGGTGACGCTGAAGAAGAGAAGCAGCGATGCGAAAGCCCCGACCGTGTAAGGCATCAGGCGTGGGCGCACCCAGCGCGAAATCTGCTCGGTGAAGGAAGGAACCGGCTGATTGAGTCGGGCGGCGCGCTCGATCATCAGCGAGGCGCTAATGGCCGAGACCAGATCGGCGGGCGGCGCGGGGCGTTCTAGCACCGCGAGGCGACGCACCAGAGCGCGCGTCTCGCCGAGACGCAGGCGGCACACCGGGCAAGCGTCAAGGTGCGCTTCCAGCGCCGCGCGTGAGCCGTGCGTCAACTGGTCGTCCAGAAACGCCGACAGATTTTTTTGGGTCTCCTCACAGTTCATAAGTCAAAGGTCAGAGGTGAGTAGAGAACAGTTCTACACTGAACCTCTGCTTTCAAGCGAATGGCTGGCCTACCCCGGCTGCTCCCTCGTTGAAGGAAGCAACTCGTTGCGCTGCGCGCCGCTGATGGCGGGAGCGGATGCGCCGTCCGAGCCGGCGAGCAATTTTGACAAACGGGTGTTGCTGGCCGCGTTTTCAATCGTGCTCACCTGCCTGTCGGGCGTCTGTCCCGCAAGACGGCGACGGCAATTCACCTTCGTCGCCTCCTGACCCACTGGCACCGGGTTCGACGGGTGAAGCCGGGGTAGGGCAGCCATTCGACTTCGACATTTTTGATTTTTGATTTTTGATTTGCGATTGAATAACATAGAGACGATCTGTCTGAATCAATCAAAAATCAAAAATCGCAAATCAAAAATTTTACAAAGAACCTTCCAGCCTTTTTCTCAGTTCGAGACGGCCGCGGGAGAGCCGGGACTTGACGGTGCCAACGCTGATGTCGAGGGCGGCGGCGACTTCCTCGTAGCTGAGTCCTTCCACGTCGCGCAGGACGATGGCTTCGCGGTAGGGACGCGCCAGAGAGCGTAAGGCGCTCATGATGGCGCGTTCGCGTTCGCGCGCTAGTGTTTGTTGCTCTGGACTCGGACCTCGTTCATCGGCGAGGCGCGAGCCGAGCGATAATTCATCCGCTCCGTCCAAGGGCGCGTCGAGCGAGACGGTCACGTTGCGTCGCCGTCGTTTCCACCACCGCCAACGGTTGCGCGCCTGATTCACCGCGATGCGGTAGAGCCATGTGCGCAGGTCCGCGTCGCCGCGAAAATGACTGATGTGACGGAAGGCTTGCAGGAAAGTCTCCTGCGTCAGATCGCGTGCCTCCTCGGCATCTTCCGTCAGACGATAAAGCAGCGCGTAAATTTCGGACGTGTGGTCGTTGACAAGATGCTCGAAGGCCGCGGCATCGTGCGCTCTGAGTCTGTCAATGAACTGAACTTCGGCGGACGGGCGGGCGTCAAGCGTCGTCGCCGGCGATGCGGCGGCGGCGCGTTCTAGTTCGGCCTGCCCGTGGAGGGCGATTGGCTCCCCGAAACTCACAAACGTCCTCCGGCGGCGGTTGGCGTTTCACCGCTCCAATCACGCATACACATAGACACCACTAAGTTGAGCCTTGTTCCCGAAATTTTCCGCGGCTGTCGCGCCGTCGTCGGGCAATCCTGCACGGTGCAGCGAAACGCTGCCAAAAGCGAACTGTCAGGGCATGGCAAATACCGCCAAGATTGAGTTTTGCAGCCCGGAAGGCGACTCGCGGAAGCCAGCCGCGTGGCGCTCAACGAAGCGGCATCCGGCGCGGCGGTCGCTTGCGGGCGCGAGCCTAACACGCGCTGTCGGAAGGGTCAAACAAGTCCTGGACGCTTGCTTGACAACGTCTAAATGCGCTCGTTAGAGTGGCTTGTTTTTAATGAGCGTTCAGCTATCAGCTATCAGCGATCAGCTAAAACAAAATAAGCGTGGGCCTTTCGCTGAGTTGAACAAGGCACGCCATTTTTAAAGACCAACGCGGCGCATGACTGGCCGCACCGCTGAATACTGAGAGCTGAACTCTTACTGTTTTTATCATCATCTCTCGTCCCGGAACGCGCACACCTGTGCGATGTTGAAAGAGAAATTAAAGTGGCTCGAGTTAACAAAAAACGCGCTCGCGAACTGCAGCACGATGTCTTTCGTGATAAGACGCTGAGCGCCTTCGATAAACTCGGCGACCGACTCGCCGGCAGAGGGCGAACCATCATCTCTATCATCGGCGGGCTTGTCCTGCTCGCCGCGCTCGCCGGCGGTTATTCGTGGTGGCGTAATCGCAAGACAGAAGAAGCCAGCGCGGCTCTCGGCCGCGCCATCGACATTGCCGCCACGCCCGTTTCTTCCGCCGCTCCGCTGCCCGGCGCGGCAACGACGCCCTCGTTCACTTCCGAGCAAGAGCGAGCGCAACGCGCCGTCGATGAATTCCAGAAAGTCGAAGCCAAGTATGGCGATCCGTTTCGCGCGCAGGCTCATTATTTCCGCGCGACCAACTTGTTGACGCTGGATCGGGCGCGTGGCATCAGCGAGTTGGAAGCCGTCGGCAAGAGCGGCGTGGAGAGCGTCGCTCGTTGGGGTCAGTTCGCGCTCGCGCAGGCTAAAGAAGCCGAAGGCCAGTATGACGCCGCCGCCGCCCTTTACACCGAACTGGCGAGGGACACCGCCACCGCCATCCCCATCGAAACTTTGAATTTGCGTCTGGCCTCGGTTTACGAGAAGCAGGGGAAGAAGGCGGAGGCCGCCGATCTGCTTTTCCGCCTCGTCGAGACCGCGCGTAAGGCCACCGACAAAGACAACAAACCCGCCCCGCAATCCGCCGCTGCCGGCGACGCTGCCCAAAAACTTCTCCGCCTCGATCCCGCACGCCACTCGCAGCTCCCGCCCGAACCGGTCAGAGAATAAACAAGAGAAGTCAGAGGTCAGAAGTCAGAAAAGCAGGGTGTTTTCTACTGGCCTCTGACCGCTTAATCTTATGGACAATTTGACGCACAGTCTGCTCGGGCTGGTCGGCGCGAAGGCGGGGCTGGAGCGTTTGTCGCCGGGCGCGACGGCGATGTGCGTGCTGGCCGCCAACGCTCCGGACGCGGACGTGACCGCCATGTTCGGCGGATATTGGTTCTATCTTAAACACCATCGCGGGATCACTCATTCGCTCATCGGGACGCTGAGCCTCGCCGTGTTGGTCCCCTTGTTGTTTTGGGTGGGTGATCGCGTGCTTGCGCGGTGGCGCGGGAGAGAGCCGCAGGTGAGATTGAAAGGATTGCTGCTGGCGTCGGCGTTGATGAGCGCGTCGCATCCCGTGCTTGACTGGACCAATAACTACGGCGTACGGCCGTGGCTGCCGTGGGACGGGAGTTGGTACTACGGCGATCTAGTGTTCATCGTCGATCCGTGGCTGTGGCTGGCGCTCGGCGGCGCGGCGTTTTTGTTGACGGCGCGGCGGGGTTGGCGCGCAGGCGCGTGGGCGGCGCTCGGCCTCATTCTGACGCTGGCGATGCTGTTGCTGCCACGGAGCTCGGGGCTGCCGTTTCCCATTGTCGCGCAAATCGTCTGGCTCGCCGGACTCGTCGGATTGTTCTTCGCGTGGCGGCGCAATGTCGCGGCGCGCTTCGGCCCGAAGTTGGCGGCAGCCGCGTTGGCTTTCGTCGTCGTTTACTGGAGCGCGCTCGCGCTCTTGCACGCTCGCGCTCTGACGCACGCGAACGTGGTCGCAAGGTCCGGCGCTCAACAATCCGGCGAGACGCTGCTGCGCGTGGCTGCGCTACCACTGCCCGTGATGCCGTTGCGGTGGCGCATCGTCGCGGAAACGGAGCAGAGCTTTTACCGCTTTGACATTTCCGCGCTCGGCGCGCCGAACCATGCCGGCGAAAGTTGGCAGCGGGCGGAGAAATTCCCGAAGCCGCGCGGGGCGGACGCGGCGCGAGCGGCGCGGGCGTCGGAAGATGCGCGGGCGCAAATCTTCCTTGGCTTTTCGCGCTTTCCGGCCGCGCGCGTCGAAACCAACTGCCCCGGCCTCTCACTGGTCCAATTCGCCGATTTGCGCTTCACCGAGCCGGGGCCGGCACGCGGCGACGGTGGCGGCGGCTTCCGCGTCGAGGTCGCCGTCCCTCATCAGCAACCGGTCCCCTAAGAAGATGACCTTGCCGGTTGCCAGCCCCCGGCGTCTTAGCGCAAGAAAGACATTTCACAGCAAGGCGCAAAGAACACGAGTCGAATTCAACTGCATACAGTTATCAGCGACACAATGCGCGATCCGGCGGTGTGGGTTATAATTGCGCGCCGTTCCTTCCCCCATTCCTAAAAATCCAGTGCTTCGAGAGGCGTTTATGAAGCGTCCATTTGATGAGCCGGCGAGTTCGCGGCGCGGAGAAGAAACACCTGTGCCGGAAGAGTCGCCCGCTCTGTTCGATAAAGCGGGGCAATCCGACGGCCGTTTCCTCTCCTTCGCCGACACGGCGGCGGATGCCATCATCGTCATCGACTCCGCGAGCCGCATCCTCTTCGTCAACCGTGCTGCCGAGAAAATTTTCGGCTACGCGGTTGACGAATTGCTTGGACAATCGCTCACGCTGCTGATGCCTGATTATCTGCGACACGTCCACCGCGCCGGTCTGGGCCGCTACATCGCCGACAGCGTCAAGCACATCGCATGGAGCGGCGTCGAACTACCGGGCCTGCACCGCGGCGGCCGGGAGATACCACTGGAAATTTCCTTCGGCGAATTCACGCTCGAAGGGCGAAAATTCTTCACCGGCATCGCGCGCGACATCACGAAGCGCAAGCGCGCCGAAGAGGCGCAGCAGTTCATGATCGACGCGAGCGAATTGCTCGCCGCCTCGCTTGACCACCAGACCAACTTGCGGCGACTCGCGCAACTGTGCGTCCCCTATCTCGCGGATTGGTGCGGCGTCGCCCTGTTGGACGCCGACGGATCGATCAGTTTTGCCGCCGTCGCTCACGCCGATCCGGCGCAGGCGGAGCGGGCCGCCCGTCTGGTTGAGCTTGGGCAAACAAAATTTGAGCCGCCGGTGGCCGCCGCCGCGATTCACACCGGAAAGTCGCAGTTTCACCCCGATGTGACAGACGAATTGCTGAAGGCGCTCATGCCAAATCCGGCGCACTTGTCCGTTATGCGCGAGATGAATTTGCGTTCGCTGATGGCAGTGCCGCTCGGCGCCCGCGGGCGGACGTTCGGCGCGCTGAGTTTTGGAGCGGCGCAGTCCAATCGTCGCTACACGGAGATTGATCTGAGGCAAGCCGAAGACCTCGGCCGCCGCGTCGCGTTGGCGCTCGATCACTCGCGGATGTATCGCGAGGCGCAAGAGGCCAATCGATTGAAGGACGAGTTTCTCGCGACGCTCTCGCACGAACTGCGGACGCCGCTCACCTCCATCCTCGGTTGGGCGGGGCTGCTCCGCTCCGCCCGAAACATCGATCCCGCGCAGGCCGAGCGCGCCCTCGAAGTCATCGAACGCAACGCACGCGCGCAGAACCAACTGATTGACGATCTGCTCGACGCCTCGCGCATCATCACCGGGCATTTGCGGATCGAGGCGCGGCCAATTGCGCTCGGACCAATCGTGGAAGCGGCTGTCGAAGCAGCCTTACCATTGGCTCGGACGAAGAACGTCAATCTCGCCTCTGTGAGCGATCCGAAAGTCGGCTTGATAAAGGGCGATGCGGGGCGGTTGCAGCAGATCGTCGGCAATCTACTCTCAAACGCCATCAAGTTCACTCCCGGCGGCGGGCGGATCGAAGTGCGGCTCGAATGCGAAGGCACACGGTGGGCGCAATTGTCCGTCGCCGATACCGGGGACGGGATCAGTGCCGAGTTTTTGCCGTTCGTGTTTGAGCGGTTCCGGCAGGCTGACGGCACGCCGACGCGCGCGCATGGCGGCCTCGGCCTCGGGCTGGCGATTGTGCGCCACCTCGCCGAATTGCACGGCGGCACTGTTGCCGCGGAGAGCGCGGGTCGGGATCAGGGCGCGAAGTTCATTGTGACTTTGCCGCTGCTACTCGCAACTGGTCCCTCGGCGTCTCGCGTTGAGTCTGCCGCGATGGGCGGGCGGGCCACCATCACCGGCAACGGGGAAACAAAACCGCCGCGCGTCTTGGCAAATTTGCGTATCCTCGTCGTAGAGGACGACGAGGATACGCTCGCGCTGCTCGGGCGAATGCTGGAAAGGCAAGGGGCGAGGGTAACGCTGTGCAGTTCGACGCAAAGCGCGCTGGCGGCTTTCTCCGACGCGATGTTCGATCTGTTGATCTCGGACATCGGCTTGCCCGTCGAAGACGGTTATATGCTGATGGCAAAGATTAGAGAACTGGAAGCCGGGCAGGGCAAAAGCACCATTCCGGCTCTCGCTCTAACCGCTTACGCGATGGAAAATGATCGCCGGCGCGCCCTCGACGCCGGTTTCCAACGACACCTCGCCAAGCCGGTCTCGCCCGCTGAATTAGTTGAGGTCGCCGCTAAACTCACCAAACGTCAAGCTGACGAAATCGGTGAAAGCAATTGACCTTAAATAGTAAGCCGGCGATAGTTAGGTTTTGATTGACAGTTATCGCAAGCCAACTCAATCTAACTTTCTTTATTCTGCAATCAGGTATCACGTTGGGGAAGTCGCTGCTAGAGCACTAGAAATATTGGCGAGAAAACAAAAGAGGCGCTCAAGTGAAGCGCCTCTTTTGTTTTCTCGCCATCAATCGGCTTAAGCAAAACGACGTCTGCCCGCAAGCATCCGAGTGCTATTGATGGCAGGTCATTACGGCTGTGGAAAAGGTGGCGGCACGAAGTTGGGGACAAAGCCTTGCGACGTCGGAAAACTGTCTGGCGTGGGAGGCGTTCCGGTTCGCACCCAGTTATCTATCACCGCAACGGCTGTCAGCAACTGCGGGCCGGTGAAGTTGCAGTGACCGTTGGCATTCGTGTAAGTCTGAAAAAGAAAGTTCTGGCGGCCTGCCGCCGTGACCGTCTCACGGTAAGCTGACTCGTGGCTCACTGGCACCAACTCGTCGATGATGGTGTGCAGCGTGAGGACGGGTTGGTTGATGTTCCCGGTATAGTCGGCGTTGCGTGCGAGGTAATCGCGTGCTGAAGGCGGAGCAGAGATATTTCTCCGGGCGTTCATCGCAGCCAGAAGAGGATCGGCATTGATGCCTAACAGGGCGAGGTAAGCTCTCTCGTCAGGGGTCAGGCTGTAGGTGCGGTTCAAATTTTGCACGATTGGCCCACCCGCCCGGCGCTCAAGTTCGGCCCGCGCCTCGGTAGCAAAGAACATGTCGGTGAACAGCCAGTTCGGAAAGAACATTGGCGGTGGCGGCGGAGTAATCCCGCGCCCCGGAGTTCCCCCCACGAGCCGGAGAAACTCGAAGCGACCGAAGTTCAGCGGATTATTGACTTGGGCAAATAAGACGGGCGCGACTTCGGTGTCGAAGTCCAAATCGTCGCGCACGTCCCCGACCGTCCCCCAAGAAGGCGGCATCCCGAAGACGACATCGTAGCCGAGGGCGAGATCGCCGGCCATGTCCCACGACCTTGAAGTTCCCGCACCGACGGCGCAAGCGGCCATGGCTCCATCGAA
>JACCRA010000554.1 GCA_013813825.1 Pyrinomonadaceae bacterium
TGGCGGGCCGGTCGGCCGCGCTGGTCTTTTTCAACCCGTCTTTGCGGACGCGCGCCTCGATGCAGGTCGGCGTCTATGAATTGGGCGGCAACTCCGTGGTATTAGAGCCGGGGGGGACCAGTTGGACGTTGGAGCACCGCGAGCAGGTGGTGATGGATGGGGACAAGACCGAGCACGTCGCGGAGTTTGTGCGCGTGTTGGGTCGGTACTGCGCGCTCATCGGCGTGCGGACGTTCGCGCAGTTGCGGGACTGGCGGGCGGAGCGGCTTGATCCGATTTTGAATGCGTTTGCGCGGTACAGCGAAGTGCCGCTCGTCAATCTCGAATCGGCGATGCATCATCCGTGTCAGGCGCTCGCCGATATGATGACGATCCGGGAGAAGTTGGGCGCGGGCCGGCGGCGCGTCGTGCTGGCGTGGGCGTGGCATCCGAAACCGCTACCGATGGCGGTGCCGAACAGTTTTGCTTTGGCGGCGGTGCAACTCGGCCACGAACTGGTGATCGCGCACCCGCCCGGCTACGAGTTGGACGACGAGTTGATCGGCGAGATCAACTCGCGCGCGTTCGACGCGGGCGCGAACGTGACCATCACGAACGACATTGACGAAGCCTGCGACGGCGCGCAGGTCGTGTACGCGAAAAGCTGGGGCAGCCGCATGTTCTACGGCGCGCCCGAAGACGACATCGAAGAGCGCGCCCCATATCGCGGCCAGTGGATGATTGACGAGGCGAAGATGAGGCGCACCAACGACGGCATCTTCATGCACTGCCTGCCGGTGCGCCGCAACGTCATCGTCACTGACGCCGTCATCGACTCGCCCGCCTCCGTCGTGATCGACGAAGCGGAAAACCGTCTGCACGTGCAGAAGGCGATCATGACGAAACTGATCAGGGATGAGGGCGGAGGGATGAGGGATGAGTAAGAAAAGCAGGTTTGTTTACTTCATCCCTCATCTCTCCGCCCTCATCCCTTCACCGGAGGTGTGATGAGCCAGCCGACGAAACTCGATTTACTGCGTGAGGCGTTGCCGTACATTCAGCGGTTCAAGGGGAAGACGTTCGTCGTCAAGCTGTCGGGGAAGGTGACGGAGGAGCGCGTGAATCTGGGGTCGCTGGCGGAAGAGTTGGCGCTCTTGCATCAGGTCGGCATCCGCGTGTGCGTGGTGCATGGCGGGGGAAAGCAGTTGAACGAGTTAGCGGCGCAGTTGGGCGTCGCACAGACGATCATCGACGGGCGGCGGGTAACAGACGACGCGACGCTCGACATGGCAAAGATGATCTTCGCCGGCAAGATCAATACCGACATTCTGGCGGCGCTCAGACATCGCGGCAGCAATGCGGTCGGGCTGTCGGGCGTGGACGGAAACATCGTGCAGGCGGTGCGCCGCCCGCCGCGCGAAGTAATCAACCGTGCGACGGGCGAGAGTGAGCAGATCGATTTCGGGCACGTCGGCGACGTGGTGGAGATCGATGACAGGCTGTTGTGTGTGTTACTTGATCACGATTATTTGCCGGTCGTCTCGTCGCTCGGCGCGGACGCCGAAGGGCGCGTCTTCAACATCAACGCCGACACCATCGCCGCCGAGATCGCGGTGCGGCTGAAAGCGGAAAAGTTAATTCTGTTGAGCGATGTGGGCGGCATCTACCTGCGGCCGGGCGAGGCGGAGACGAAGCTCTCGCGCCTGACGGCGGATGAGGCCGAGGCGTTGGTGCGCGACGGTGTGGCGACGGGCGGCATGATCCCGAAACTGCAAAGCATCACGGCGCTCTTGCGGCGCGGCGTCGGCAGCGCGCACATCATTCACGGCAGTCTGCGGAACGCGCTGCTTTCGGAAATCTTCACCGACGAAGGCACGGGGACGATGATCGTCGCGTGAGTCGGCGGGGATGTGGAAAGGATATAGCCGAAACTGATGATCGGAATCGACGACGCGCTTCCGGCGAGGAGCGTCGCGGCTCAACCGTGCGCGAGGGCTTCGGGCTTTTGATGCTCGGTGCTTTCGCGGCGCGGCCAGCGGGCGGTGAAGGTCGTGCCCTCTCCGGCGGTGGAGCAGACGCTGATGCTTCCGCCGTGTGCGCGCATGATCTGGCTGACGATGTAGAGACCGAGGCCGAGGCCGCTGGTTGGCAGGTGCGGCTCGTTGGCCGAATCCCCGCCGCGGCGGAATGGCTCGAACAAGCTGCTTAACGACTCAGTCGGAATCGGTATCCCGTGGT
>JACCRA010000243.1 GCA_013813825.1 Pyrinomonadaceae bacterium
CGAGGTTGACTGATGCGACTGACCGAGATGGTCGCCTGCGCGGGTTGAGCGGCCAAACTCGCGCCGAGCGAGCTGGCCCACGTGTTGGGCGGTCTGAACATTCCTAAACACCCTAATCTGCTGGTCGGCATTGAGACTGCGGACGACGCCGGCGTGTACCTACTGCGCGACGATCTCGCGTTGGTTCAGACGGTGGACTTCTTCACGCCGATTGTTGACGACCCGTACAACTACGGGCGCATCGCAGCCTTGAACTCGATTAACGACGTGTGGGCGATGGGCGGCACGCCCATCACGGCGCTGGCGATTACCTGTTTCCCGAAGAAGGGACTCGACTTCGCGATCCTCGGCGAGATCATGCGCGGCGGCTTGGACGTGTTGACTGAGCACGGCGTCGCTCTCCTCGGCGGCCACAGCGTCGATGATCCGCAGATCATGTTTGGCTATGCCGTGACCGGCACGATTGATCCCCGGAGAGTTGTCACGAACCGGAGAGCGCGCGTTGGGGACGCGCTGATTCTGACGAAGCCCGTCGGCACGGGCGTCGTCTCGACCGGCATCAAGTTCGGCAAGGCGTCTGATGAAGTGATTGACGCTTCGCTCCGAACAATGCTCTTGGCCGGGCGCGAGGCGGCGCAGTTGATGTGTGAATATGGCGCGCACGCGGCGACGGACGTGACCGGCTTCGCTTTGCTCGGACATGCGTGGGAGGTGGCACGCGCGAGCGGCGTCACGCTGGAGATCACAGCGGCGAGCGTGCCACTGATTCCCGGCGCGTTGGAACTGGCGGCGGCGGGCTTGCTGACCAGCGGCGACAAATCGAACCGCCGCTACGTCGGCGACAATATTGAGATCAGCAATGATGTCAGTTTGCCGCTCGCCGGCCTGCTCTTCGATCCACAAACGGCCGGCGGGCTGCTGATCTCGATTGCCGCCGACCGCGCCGCCGACTTGCTCGCGCGTTTGCGCGAGACTTACCAAGACGCAGCCATCATCGGCCACGTCCGCCAGCGCCAAATACACGCAATCGTCATCAGATAAAAGAAGCTCATTAATTGGGGCGCAGGTATCTTGCCTGCTTTACGCGCACCGGCATTAAGCGACGTGAGTAGCTACGCACGCCGATTGAGCGGGCTGACACGCGCCCGGCAGGCAACAGCCTCACGCCCCCAAGGACTGTTCATCACTACTATTATGAACCCTGAAGATCGCTTTGAAGCGGGCGCGCCCGCTTACGCCGACTACTTGCGAACCGTCGAAGGGCGGTTGCGGCTCGATCTCGCGTGGGCGAATTTGCGAGCGGTGTTAGATGAGCGCGCGGCTCACGAAAGCTGTGCGGCAGCCGGTGGGGGACCAATGCGTGCCGCGCTCGATCTCGGCGGCGGTACGGGCGCGCTCGCGGTGCGGCTGGCCGCGCTCGGCTACAGCGTCGCGGTTGTTGACTCTTCCACCACGATGATCGAGTTGGCGAGAGAGGCGGCGCGGCAGGCCGGTGTTTTAGAGCGTCTCAGTTTTCATCAAGCGGACGCCGCCCGCGCCGCCGGGTTGTTCGCGCCGGAATCGTTCGACGTGGCGACTTGTCACAACGTCCTTGAGTACGTGCCTGACCCGGCGGCGGCGGTGCGCGCTTTAAGAAAATCGGTGCGCTCACAAGGCGGCATTGTCTCCCTGCTCGTGCGGCAGCGCGCGGGCGAGGCTTTGCGCCACGCGCTGAAGGGGCATGATCTTGATCACGCCCGCCGCGCGCTTGACGCTGAATGGGCGACGGAATCCCTCTACGGCGGTCCGGCCAGAGTTTTCGACTCCCAATCGCTGCGCGCTCTGCTCGACGAAAGCGGGCTTGAGTTAATCGCCGAGCGCGGCGTGCGTGTCGTCGCGGACTATTTGCCGCCAGCGCTAACGGAGACTGAAGCGGCATACGCGCGTCTGCTCGCGTTCGAGTTGGCACTTGGCGCGCGGCCTGAGTTCGCGGCCGTCGCGCGTTACCGTCAAGTGTTGGCGCGCGTTCGCCGGAAGAGTTAAGCGGAACAGGAATTAAACAACTGATCTCAGATTTGAGATTTCAAATTTTTGATTGTAGGAATTATCGGCGCGGCTCTTCCGCCGCAAAGCGGCAACGATGCGTCTGTCCGGCTCATCAAAATGGCGATCATTTATCACGAAGGGGTTTTGTTAAGATGCATTCACGCGGTCGTCTTTCGCTCTTCCACAACGGACTGTTGCTCGTCGTCTCGATGCTGGCGCTGCTTGGCGGCGCGGTCGGAGGGTGGCAACAGACCAAGCGCGCGCCCGCAGCCGTCAAGCCGGTTCAGCAGCAAGCGCCAGCGACGAAACCGGTCGCTCCAATCGCTCCGCAGCCTGCGGATCAAATCGACCGGCTGACGAGTGAGCCGTACACAGGCAGCCTCTCGATCTTTGAAGACCCGAAGCGCGACGAGAAGTTGCAGATCAACCGTGTGATGGACATCTTGCGGATTAAGGAAGGGTCGCACGTCGCCGACATCGGGGCCGGCTCCGGTTGGTTCACGGTGCGCGCGGCGCGGCGCGTCGGGGAGCGCGGCGCGGTCTTCGCCGTCGAGATCAACGACGAATACGTGAAGCACATCGCGGAGCGCGCGGCGAAAGAACAACTGCCGAACATCCGCACCGTGCTCGGCAAGGAGGACGATCCGTTGCTGCCCGCCGGGCAACTCGACGCGATCCTGCTATTGAAGACTTACCACGAGATTGCCGAGCCGATTCGCCTGCTTCGCAACGCCCGCCAATCTCTGCG
>JACCRA010000581.1 GCA_013813825.1 Pyrinomonadaceae bacterium
GATCAATCGTTTAGGCAGGAAGTCGCGGCGAAAGTTTTGCAAGACGATACGACTGGCGAAGACTTGGAAGTGCGTCGCGTGGCGCAGGCCGCGCTCGGCAGTCACGCTGGCTCAGTCGTCGTAATGGACCCGCAGACGGGGCGCATTTATACCATCGTCAATCAGGATTGGGGCATCCGCCGCGGCTTCAAGCCGTGTTCGACGATCAAACTTGTGACCGGCCTCGCCGGTCTGGAAGAGGGAGTGATCGAGCCGGCCACCGAACTCAACAAAGTCTCGCTGCGGGCGACGACTTTTGATCTCACGGACGCGCTCGCTTTTTCGCACAACGGCTTTTTCCAGCGGGTCGGCAGTCGCGTCGGCTTTGATCGCTTGTCGAGTTACGCGCGCCAACTCGGTCTGGGCGAGCCGACCGGCATTAATCACGTCAGCGAGTTTGCGGGGCGTGTGCCGCTCTACCGCAACGAGCGCGCGATCCTGCGAATGAGTTCGCACGGCGACGACTTCGAGGTGACACCGGTGCAACTGGCGTCGCTCGTCTCGGTCTTCGCCAACGGCGGGACGCTCTTCGTGCCACATCTGCCGCGCACGCCGCAGGAGAACGTCAAATTCAAGACGGAAGTGCGTCGCCAGTTGAACATCCCGCAAGAAGTTTTGCGACGGATGTTGCCGGGTATGATCGGCGCGGTTAACTATGGCTCCGGCAAGAAATCTCACGACCCGGCGCAGACCATCGCCGGCAAGACGGGCACCTGCATCGGGGCGGGCGGTCAGTGGGTCGGGCTGTTTACATCCTACGCGCCGGTTCAAGACCCGCGCCTCGCCATCGCCGTCATCACCCGTGGATCAGACGCCCGCGCACATCTTCCGGCCGCCATCGCCGGCCGCATTTATCGCACGCTCAACTACCGTTTTGGCAAGCGCGGCAACGGCGTCCCCTACACCTTGACGCCAGAAATGCTCGCCCCACGGCCGAAGGTCGATCCGAACACGATTACCGACGAGGGCGCGGACGAAGCCGATGCCAGCGAAGCCGCAGGCGTCACCACCACAGCCGCCCCGACCGCGACGCCCGGCTCGTCAAACGTCAAACAGGTCTTGCAGCCGATTCAGACGAGGCCGACCGGCGTGACGACGATGCCGGCCAAAGCACCCAGTGGTAAGTCGCCGAATCAACAGCCGCAACCCGGCGACGGCCGCCCGCGCCGCGTGCTGACCAACACGCCGGAACTACCATGACATGTGACAAGCGACTACCGACTGGTGGCGGCCGATACGGAGCAATAGTTTCAGACACGGGAAAGCAGGCGACGTGAACGCGTCGCCTGCTTATCTATTTCGCGCTCTAACATGTTGTGTTTTCTTGTCACACGTCATTTTTCACTTGGCATTGCCGTCAACCCTTGACACCCTTCGCCTGCTTATTGCAGGATCACGGCGCATCGCTGTCGCTCTCCCACACAACTTGTGAGCTTTGACGTGTCTGTCCCGCAGAAGGCCGCCCCGCCGCGTTGCGCTGGCGGAAATACGGCAACTGCCCACACAGTCAAAGCATCTGAGAAGACACGCGACGCTGGAAGGTTGTAGCGCGCCCCCACTGACAATAAAATCCACTATTGAACGACGACAATCGTTAAGAGGAGATGCGACCGATGAAAAACGTAATGCGAGTTTTCAGTGCAGCCGCCCTCGCCGCTGCCTTCGCCTTGCCCGCGTTCGCGCAAGCCACGCCGCCTGCCGCGCCCACCACGCCCGCCGCCGCACCCGACATCTGCAAGGAGGATGCGCGCACCGAGTTGTACACCAAGTATTTCAACGAGAAGAAGACTGATCAGGCCGCCGCCTTCGCAACCGGCAAGACTTATCTCGAAAAATATGCGAGTTGTAACGATACCTATACCGCCGCCGTCAAGAAATTTGTTGACCTTTACGGCCCCGCGAAACTCAGGATTGAGGCTCTGACGGCTCTTGAAAAAGGGGATTACAACAGTGCGGTCAAGACCGGCGGGGAGGTGCTCGCGGCCAACCCGGACGACCTGCAATTGATCGCCCTTTTAGGTTATTACGGCTATAAAGCTAACGAGGCTGGCAATGCGGCGAATAACGCCTTCGCGCTGGCTAATGCGAAAAAAGCGATCCAGATGCTTGAGGCCGGCCAAGCGCCTGAAAAATGGGTGCTGTTCAAAGGTAAAGATGATGCGTTGTCTTACTTGAATTACGCAGTCGGCGAATTAACCTTTAAGGATAATCCCACCGAAGCGGCTAAGGCTTATCTCAAGGCTTCTCAGATCGAGGCCGACCTTAAAAAGCAGCCGGCCGTTTACTATAAACTCGCGCTTGCTTACGCGATCAATCAATACAACCCGTTGCTGACGGCTTTGACGCCTTTCGCGGGCAAAGACGAAACGCCGGAAAGCAAACTAGCTTTCGCGAATTTCTACGGCGCGGCGGATCGCGTGATTGACGCCTACGCCCGCGCGGTGGCGCTGACTACTGACACCACAAAAAAAGCCGCACTGTTGGAAGAGTTGAAGCCGATTTATTCTTCCCGGAACAACAACTCGGACGCCGGCCTGAATGAGTTGGTCGCGGGAGTGCTGTCGAAGCCGCTGCCGGAACCGTTTGTCCCGGCGACGACACCGCCGCCTGCCGCGACGCCAGCCACGACCGGCGCGACTCCGGCGACCGGCACGACGCCGCCTGTCAGCGGGACGGAGGCGACCACCACCACCACCACCCCGGCCACGCCAGCCGCCAAGCCGCCTGCGGCGGCGGGGACGACCACCACGCCAGCCGCCGCCAAGCCGCCTGCTTCGACAACCGTGACGAACAAGACCGAAGCTCCCAAACCGGCCAAACCGGCCGAACAGCCTAACAAGGCGCGCAAGCCATAAGTATATTTTGAGGGTCGCATTGCCGTAGCGCCGGGCGTATCGTTGATCATACGATGCGTCCGGCGTTTGTTTAATTGCCGGCGAGATCAATGTCGGCGGCGACACTAAATTTAGCCCGCATCGCGACAAGCATGAAAAGGCTAATCAGTTCAATGACAGTAGCCGGCCAAGTTGTACCAACCTCAATGTCCGTTCGACATCGGAGAACGAAAAAGATTTCATCCGCGAAGCGACACGAAACGGCACCAAGCAAATACGAAATGTGGTTGAGCTTAGCGTCGTTCGCCTTAATCTTCCTCTGCGTCGCCGTCGTCGGAGCACAGGCCACAATTTTGCCGGATGAAATCGCCGCTCCTCTCTTTACTTCGTCCGCCAAATCTCAGTCGCAGGACATCACGCAGGCGCAGGCCGATTTATACGAGCGTTGGCGCGCGAACATCAGAAACAATCAAACGCTGGCTTACGAGGCGGGGAAAGAATATCTGACGAAGTACCCGGAAGACGGATATACCGCCCACGTCAAGAAGTGGGTTGGAGAATACGAGAAAGCGGCGCGGCGCGTGCGTTTTCGTCAACTCTTGGAGCGGGACAAAAAATACGGCGAGGCGTTCGCCACCGGCAAGTTGGTGCTGGCGGACGCTCCCGATAATTTGCAGACGCTGATTAACCTCGCTTACGCCGGCTACTTCGCGCAGGCCGAGAACGATTCTTCTGTCAACGCCGAAACTCTCGCCTTCGCCCGGCAGGCGATTGAACGGCTTGGGGCGGGCGATAAGCTGGCGGACTGGAAGCCATTCGCGAATCAAGCGGACGCGCTCGGGTATCTCAATTTCATCGCTGGCGAACTGACGTTGAAAGACTCGCCACTCGAAGCATCCCGGTATTTTCTTGAAGCGTTACGACACGAAGGGTCGGTCAAAACGTATCCCGTGATCTACGCCCGGCTAGGGGTGGTCTATGCGGTGCGGGACTTTGATCCTCTGGCGCGCAAGTTCGAGGCGCGTTATAAGGGCAAGGACGTGACGCCTGAAAGCCAAGTCGCGCTGGCCGAGGTGTATCAAGTCGTCGATAAGATCGTTGACGCCTACGCCCGCGCGGTCGCTTTGAGCGGCACGGACGCACAATACGAGGTCGCCCGTCGGCGCTGGCTCGAAGAGTTGAACAGATTTTATAAAACGCGCCACAATAATTCGCTTGACGGCCTCGAAACGCTAATCGCGAATGTATTGACCAAGCCTCTACCGTAATTTGGCGTAAGGTGCGGCAGAAACTATCAAGTTCCGAATTAAGCTACAGCGAAAACAAATTTACCACCGAGGGCACAAGAGCAAGGATGAAGGCGGAAAGAGGAAGGATGAAGCAGGAGTACCCGCCTTGAGTTTTTCATTCATCCTTCTCCCTCATTCTTGCTCTTCGTCTTCCCGCAGTTTGCTTCAAGATATGCCCATTGTGAAAAACTCTGCTGCCTCTCCGGACCTCGCCGCACTGGAAGAAAAAATCGGATTCTGCTTTCAGGATCGCGCGCTGCTCGAACGCGCGCTGACGCATCGTTCGTGGGCCAATGAGCGCGTCGCGTCAGGCGACGACTTGGCGGCCCGCCGTCTGCATAACGAAGCCTTCGAGTTCGTCGGCGACTCGGTGCTCGGTCTCGCCATTGCCGCTTACCTCTTCCAGACCCACGACGATCTGACTGAGGGCGATCTATCGCGGATGAAGCATGGACTGGTTAGCACCGGGACGCTGGCGCGCGCGGCGAACCGTCTCGGCTTGAGCGACTATTTGCGCGTCGGGCGGGGCGAGGAGAAAACGGGCGGGCGCGGCAAGCGGGCGATGCTCGCCGACGCTTTCGAGGCGCTGCTCGCCGCCGTCTATCTCGACGGCGGCTACCACGCCGCCATTGAGTTCGTCTATCGCGCGTTAGAGCCGGAACTCTCTGTCGCGACACCCGAAGCCGCTGTCGCCGCCGACTATAAGACACTGTTGCAGGAGCGCGTCCAAGCCGCCTTCCGTTTGACCCCCGCCTACAAAATGATCGACACCGAAGGGCCGCCACACCGCCGTGTCTTTCACGTCGAGGTCAACTGGGACGGCGGCTCCGGCGTGCGCGGCGAGGGACCGACAATCAAATCCGCCGAGATGTGCGCCGCCCGCCACGCGCTCGAACACTTGAAGGAAACTGAGCAACCGGCAGACGGCATTGAACAATAGATTGGCGGCGCGAATGCGATGTGGTGCAAACGCCGTTCGGGCGACGGGGCTTGTCAGCTATTTCGACTGCTTGCCGCTGGCCGTCGGTTTGTTTTCTGTTCTTCGGCTTGACCGCCGTGCGCGGGGTTATCTACGATGGTGCTATATGGGGAATGATTCGAGATCAACTGTGATTGAGGAGCCAGCTCCGAAACTGGGCGGCAGGCGCAGGGATACCGCTGCTGCAACGCGTGAGACTGCTGAGGTCGCAACGCCGCCTGCCGCGGGCGAGGCGGAGCGCAAAGACCCGGGACCGCCGCGCTCGGTCTGGCGCGAGTATTTCGAGTCGTTGGTAGTGACGGCGATCATGGCTCTTTTCGGCATGACGTTCGTGGTGCAGGCGGTGAAAGTGCCGACCGGCTCGATGCAGAACACGATCATTATCGGTGATCACCTGCTCGTCAATAAATTCATTTTTGCTCCCGGCGAAACGCTGCCCTTCCTGCCGCAACGCGAAATCCGGCGCAGCGACATCATTGTTTTTAAGTATCCCGGCAATCAGTGGGATCCCGGCGCCGACGAAGGCGATCCGAACAACCGGCCTTACGTTACCAACTATGTCAAGCGCGTGATCGGTTTGCCGGGCGACCGCATTCAGTTGCGCGGCACGCGCGTCTCGATTAACGGGCAACCGGTCGCCGAGCGCGTTGTGACGGCCGAAAATTTCCGCGAGGATAATCCTTCGACGCCGATTTTAGACCCGGCCGCGCCACTGGTTCCCGAAGCCAGCCCGCCGCCCTCCGGCGAGGGGCCATACACGGTTTATTACAGCGAACGGTCGCGGCTCGATCCAAGTGAAAATATCTTAGACTTTCAAACTTTCAGAAACGGCGATACGATCACCGTACCTGCGGGCAAGTATTTCGTGATGGGCGACAACCGCGACAACAGCGCGGACAGCCGGGTGTGGGGCTATGTTCCGCGCGACCTGATCATCGGGCGCGCGATGTTCGTCTATTGGTCCTACGACGAGAGCGCGCCGACCTCGTTCTTCCTCATCGACTTTTTCACGAACACGCGCTGGGGCCGCACCGGCACGATGATCAAGTGAAGCGCCCGAAGCGGCAGACATTCAAGGCAGCGAATAAGGGGGCGAGATGGCAATCCTCGATTCTTGGAAGCGGGGCGGACTCAGTTGGAAAGACCTCGGCCGGCGCGTTTTGGCGGAAACGCAGGATGACGACGTACTCGGCCGGGCGGCGCAACTCTCTTACTATTTCCTACTCGCGTTGTTTCCGCTGCTGCTGGTTCTCACAGCCATCCTCGGCTACTTCGCGCAGGCCGGCACCGAACTTCGTGAAAGCCTTCTCGGCTATCTTGGCACGGTAGTGCCCGCGCAGGCCGCCGACTTAATTCACACGACCGTTGACGATGTCAGCAAAGGCAGCGGCGGTGGCAAGCTGTCGTTCGGATTGCTGGCGGCTTTGTGGGCGGCCTCGAACGGCATGGGCGCGATCAGCGAGACGCTCAACGTCGCCTACGAAGTGAAAGAGACGCGCCCGTGGTGGAAGACGCGCCTCATCGCCATCGGCTTAACCATCGCGCTCGCGCTTTTGATTCTCTCGGCGCTGACGCTCGTCCTCTTCGGCGGCCACATCGCCGAAGGGATTGCCGAGAGCTACAGTTTTGGCGGCGCGTTCGTTGCCGCGTGGAAAATCTTGCAGTGGCCGATAGTCCTGGCCTTTGTGCTGTTTGCCTTCGCGCTGATCTATTATCTCGCGCCGGACAAGGAGCAACGCCGCTGGGAATGGATCGCGCCCGGTACCGTGATCGCCGTCGTCCTCTGGCTCCTCGTCTCGTTCGTCTTCCGCATTTACCTGAGTTACTTCGATTCCTACAATGCGACCTACGGCTCGCTCGGTGCGGTAATCATTCTCATGCTCTGGTTCTACTTCACTGGGGCCGCCGTGCTCGTCGGCGGTGAAGTTAATTCCGAAATCGAGTTCGCCGAAAAGCGACAGCTTGACGCACGCGAATTACAGAACAAGACGCCCGGCGAGCAGTCCGCCGCCAAGCGCCGTCAAGAGCGCGCCCGAAAGGCCGCCAAACGATGATGGAGATTCAAACTGACGGCAAGTCGGATCGAGGTTTAAAAGCAGAGACTAAATCGAGGCTCACCAAATTGAAAACGAGGAAGAAATGATCCACGAAAACACACGATATAACACGAAATAACAGGAGCGGATGTTGTAGCTCTGATTTTGGGTTGCTTCGTGTATTTTCGTGGATAGAGCTTTTCCGTTGATTCCAGTCGGATACGTTTCGGTTTAGCTTCACTTCCACAACACATCCCCGGCGATTCCGCTAATCGCTGATTCCCGCCAGTGCTAAACTCAGCAGCGTCACTTTTTTGATCCCCCGGTAGAAAGGCTCGATCTCGCAATACTCGGTGAGCGCGTGGGCATCGCCGCAGGGGGCGGTGCCGGTCGAAATTGACGAGACGCCTTCGAGCAACGCGGCGGTCGCGTTGTTCGATCCAGTGATGGTGATCGGCGGATTGTCGAAGCCGAGCGCAAGGTGGACGGCCTCGGCCGTGCGGACCAGCACCGACTCGCGGTGGCCGGGAAGCTGCGCCGCCGGGGTCTGCGAAATAATTTCAGTTTTCAACGTCATTCCGGCGCGCGCCGCCTCTTCGTTGATGATCGCCGCGATTTTCTTCTCAAACTCACCGATCACTTCATTACTCGTCGAGCGCAGATCGACGGTGAACCAAGCGTCGGCCGCCTTCGCGTTGACGACTTCGGAGCCGCCGAGCATTCCGATGTTCAAGTTGGTCGGCGGCGTCGGCGGTAGCGGTAATTCATAGAGGCGAGCGATGGCGCGAGCCAGCGGCAACGTCGCGGAGTAGGGCGGCGTGCGCGAGCGCGTATGGCCGCCGGGGCCGATCAGATGGTGCTTGTACCAGCTAATGCCGATGCCGCCGTAAGTGAAGCCGTCGTAACCGCCGTCGAGCGCGACGTAGTGATCGATCTTCCCTTTGTTGTCTTTAAGAAATTCTTCCGCCCCACGTAACGCCGTTTCCTCTTCGACAGTGAAGACGAAGACAAGATCGCCTTTAGTCTTGATC
>JACCRA010000588.1 GCA_013813825.1 Pyrinomonadaceae bacterium
AGCCGCTCGATCCGTGAAGCCGTGCCAGTGCCGGTGTTCCTCGCTGGCGGGTTGAATCCGGCCAACGTCGCGCGGGCCGTCCGGGATGTTGGTCCCTTCGGCGTGGACGTATGCAGCGGCGTGCGAACCGACGGAGAGTTAGACGAGGGCAAGCTCGCGGCGTTCTTTCACAGCCTCGCGGGCGGCCGAAGAGCAGGCCGGCGCGCTCGTTACGAGTAATCGAGGACGCCGGTGTGCATCGTCATCTTCCACTCGCCGCCGACTTTTGCATAGACCTTGCAGACCCGTCCTTGCCAGTGGTTCTCTTGTCCTTCTGAATCGATCCAGAGCGTATCAATGTCAACGACAACCAGCGCGCCATCGCCCTCTTTCGAGACGAGAATCTTTTTGATCTCCCGCCGGTTGTGCGCGAGACGGTGCCTGTCGAATAACTTCTGCCAATCCCGCTTCCACCTCTCAGAATCGTAGCGTCCCAATTCCATTACCCAATCCACGGGATCGTGCGACTGCGGGGTGCGCGGCCACGGCCAAACCATGTCGTGATGGAAAACGGTGATCAGAAGATCGACGTTTTGCGTGTCCCACGCGCGCGTTTCCCGATTAACGATCTCTCTGATCTCCTCCGTGGTCGTGTCCATACTCTGGCGAATGAAAATGAGAGCCGCCGCGGCGCAAGTCCGTTGCGGCTCTCCACTATGTCGCGCCACAACCCGCGAGATGTTTAGAACTCGAACTTCAGCGCCAACTGGACTAGTCGCGGATCGCCGACGCCTTGCCGGAGGAAGCCGTCGAAGTTGAATAGTCCGGGCGTGACCAGCGGGTTGATGTTGTTCTCGGTGTTGAAGGTATTGAACATCTCGAAGAGGGGAATCAACGCCAGCCGCTCACCGAACTTGAACGGGCGCTGCAAACGCCAGTCGAAGGAGAAGAACTCGTTATTTTTTCGCAGGTGGTTGCGTCCGCAGTCGGTGCCATTGACGACGCGCGTCAGCGAGTTCGACGGGCTACATGGCGCGCCGGTCCCGTCGCCGAGAGGATTGATCGTGCTCGGCTGCGCCGAGCGCGCCTGAATGCGCGCGTTCGCTTCAAAGCCGCCGGGCAGTTCCATGTATGAATAGAAGTTGAAGCGGTGGCGGATGTCGCGGTCGGAAAGCGCGTAGTCGCGCGAGAAGTCGAAGCGGTTGAACGAGCGGTCGGTGAACGGATCGCGCTCGTTCGAGTCGTCGTCGTAGTCCTTCGAGAAGACGTAATTGCCTTCCAACTGGAAGCCGCGGCTGAGGCGTTTCCGCACGCCGACGGTGAAGCCCCGGTACAACGACTTGGCCGAACTTGAAGCGACAAACACATCGCCGAGTTGCGGGCCGAACGGGGCCGGACCAGTGTAGAGCACCGTGTTGCCGTTCGCCGGGACGATGGCCGGCAGAGAGCCGACGTTGATATTGACGAAGCGCGTTAGATGGACGCCCTTCGCGTGCGTGAAGTCGAAGTACATCGCCCAGTTGGCTGCCAGTTCCTGCTCAAAGGCGACGTTCGTGGTGTAGATGCGCGGGTTGGCGTAGTCGCGGCTGAAGACGCGGACGCCGGTGAAGTCATTAAAGGAGCCGGCGGGAAGGACGGGCGGCGTGACGAGGCCGGGCCACGTCGGGGCGACGGCTGATTGCGGAATGCCGAAGCCGAGGAGCAGCCCGATGAGGCCGGTGTTGCGGAAGATTGTCTGCTGCTGCACGCCGTTGGTCGTGATCGAGCCGACCTGCGAGAGCATGTTCTGGCGCGCGTTGTAAATCCCGTAGCTGGCGCGCAACACCGACTTGCCCGTCCCGGAGATGTCCCACGCGAAACCGACGCGCGGCTGAAACAACTTCTTCTGATCCGGGAGCGTGCCGTCCGAAGGGAACCGCGGATCGTTTAAGAAGCGACCGTAGGCCGTCTCCGCCGGCGGGGTGACCGGCTCGGGAAAGAGTTGCGCTTCGTAGCGCAGGCCAAAGTGCAGCGTCACGTTCGGCCTGACCTGCCAACGGTCCTGCACAAAGAAAGCGATGTCTTCGTTGTTGATGTCGGAAAAGCCGGGCGGAATATCGGAGTTGCCCGTCGGCGCGTCTTGCAAGTAAAGCAGCAACGGGCCGCCGGTCTCGGTCGTGCCGGCGGGACAGGGAGCGAGCACGTCAACGTAAGTACCATTCGAGCAGCCCTTCGTGCGGGGCCCGAAGCCTGCGCCCATTGAGGCCGGTGAGGCGTAGCGCAAAAAGCCGGCGACGCTGTCGAAGATGTAACGGCCGTTGAAGAAGCCGCGAAAGACCTGCGCGTTGTTGCTGTGAACCCACTCGCCGCCGAACTTAATGTTGTGCTTGCCGGAGATGACGGAGATGTTGTCCTTCACTTGAAAGCGCTTGAACAGTTCATCGAT
>JACCRA010000593.1 GCA_013813825.1 Pyrinomonadaceae bacterium
GTTCCATCATTAGCTTGCCCGCCTTGTCAGGCGAAGCGGTTTGCTCGCCGTGGTAGAGATCGGGCGCGAGCGCGACGAAGCCCTCGGCCGCGAAACGGTCAGCCACGCCCTTGATCTGCTCGTTCAAGCCCCACCACTCCTGCAACACAATCACGCCCGCCCCGCCGCCTGCTGCTGCGGCCGGCACCGCTAGATAGCCTTGCGCCGTGGTGCCGTTACTCTGAAATTCGATCATTTCGTTTGGCATGAGATTCTCCTGTTGAGATGAAATTTTCCCCGTCGGGTGCGGTCATTTTATCCTTTTCACACGGGTGCGTCTCTTGACTGCGCGCGACGCAGGCGAAATAATTCGCGGCGGCGGCGCTGTGACCCGCAAAGTTGCCGTAAAAGAGGATGCCAGCCGCAACCTCTCAATGCACGAAACCAACACGCCTGCTAATTGTCGAGTTGATTAAACGTCTCTCGCATCTCTCTCACTTTCGAGGTCTAGAATATATGTCTCACCATAAATTTCTCGCGCTCGTGGGTCTGCTCCTCACGGCTTTCGTCAACCTTTCGCTTTTGCCTGGCTCTGTCACCACCGCCGCTGCCGGGGGCGAGATTGCCGGCGTCATCACCGATCCCAAAGGCGCGGTCGTTGTCGGCGCGAGCGTGACGGTGACGAACACAACCACTAATCAAATTGCGTCCGCCGTCACCGACGGGCAGGGGCGTTATAAAGTTCAGAGTCTGCCGGCGGGATTGTATAGAGTGAGGGTGGCGGCTCCGGGCTTCGCCGAGCAGACGCGCGCCGAAGTGAAGATCGAGGACGGTAAGACGGCAAGTCTCGACCTGCGCCTCGAAGTGGCGGCGATTGACGCGGGCGGCGTGACCGTCACCGCCGCGCCCGGAACTGCGGCCGTCAAGGGCGGGAAGGGCGATGAGGTTTACCAGCAACTGCGCGCTCAGGCAGCAGGGCAGGGCGACTTCGCCGGGCCTTACGCCTCCGTCAACAATCTCGTCTTGCGCCGCGACGCGGCGACTTTCACCCTCCGGAGCGGCGAAATTTATTTCCTGCCGCCCGTCGCCGGCCGCACCACCGCCGGCGTCTTTATCGGCGACGGCGAACTACAGATGACGCCGCCCGTCGATCACGAGAAGCGCAGCCTCGCCCTCTTCACCGGCGAGCCGTCGATCACCGAATCGTTCACGAAACTGACGCTCCGCTTCACCGACAAAACTTTTGATGAGATCAAAAACTCGCCACAGGCAAAGATGGCGACCAGCGGCGGCGCGCAAGCCGCGCGAGCGCGCGACATTTATCGCGATAACCAGACACTTTTGCGGCGAAACCTGCGTGCCAACTACGAACTCCGCACGCTCGTCGATCTCTACGCCGCGCAGCGCCCCGGCTTTTTCGTCGCCTTCATCGGCGGCAAGCGGTTCAATAAGCTCGTCTTTCAACTTGATCCGCTCGGCATTCCTGAAGTCTCGCCCGAAGAAGTGCTGCTCTCCAGTTACGGCGAAACCGACGGCGGTTTTTGGACAGCCTTTCACCTTTCGGAAGAGTACCACCGGGGTCAGGCCAGCAGTTCCGAAGATCACCGCCTGTTTGACATCACGCATCACGAGATCGACGCCGTGGTGCGCGGCACGAAGATCACGGCGACTGACGTGGTTACACTGCGACCGCTCACGGCCGGGTTGCGTGTGCTGCCGTTTAGTCTCTATCGCACGCTGCGCGTCAGCCGCGTGGTTGACGCGCAGGGGCGCGAGTTGCCGTTCGTGCAGGAAGGCAAGGATTCCGACGCGGATTTTGGAGTGATCTGGCCGGAGCCGCTCGACCCCGCGCGCAGCCACAAGTTGACCATCGAATACGCGGGCGGCGATGCCATCTCTGATGAGGGCAGCGGCAACTTCTTCCTCATCCCGCGCTCGACGTGGTATCCGAACAACGACGGCACGCAGTTCGCCGACCGCGCGCTCTTCAACCTCACTTTTCACTATCCGAAAAGTAATCAACTGATCGCCACGGGCGCGCTCGCCGGCGCGGAGACGCGTGAAGGCGACGTGATGACGGCGAAGTGGACCAGCGGCGATATCGAATTAGCCGTCGCCGGGTTTAACTACGGCCGGTTTAAGAAGAAAGAGTTGCTCGACACGGAGGCCGGCTATAACATCGAGTTCTACGCCAATCAGGAGTTGCCCGACTACCTCCGAAACGTTCCCAGCATCGGCGCGCTCTCGACGACGGGCATGGCCGACGCCGCCATCGCCGACACACAAAACGCATCGCGCATTTATAACGCTTACTTCGGTAAGCTCCCTTACTCGCGCATCGCGATGTCGCAGCAGCCCGCCCCCAACTTCGGGCAGGCGTGGCCGACGCTTATCTACATGCCGCTCATCGCCTATCTGGACACCACCCAGCGCCTCGGCCTGCTCGGCGTCCGCGGCGCGACCGACGACTTCTGGAAGTACGTCGGGCCGCACGAGGTGGCGCATCAGTGGTGGGGCCACATGGTCGGTTGGAATAGCTACCGCGATCAGTGGATGAGCGAAGGCTTCGCCGAGTTTTCCACCTCGCTCTTCGTGCAGTTCACGAATAAAGACACCGACAAGTTTATCGAATTCTGGAAAGACCAGCGCGATCTGATCATCACGTCGCGCCCGCAGACGCAGGGGCGCAAGCCCTACACCGTCGGCCCCCTCACGCAAGGCTATCGGCTCAACAGCGGCAAGACCGGCCAGATCGCACGGTTCATGATTTATCCGAAGGGCGCTTACATTCCGCACATGCTGCGGATGATGATGTGGGACGCCCGGAAGCAGGGCGACGCGCGCTTCAGGGTAATGATGCGGGACTTCATCAAGACGCACTACAACAAGGATGTCTCGACGGAAGACCTCAAACGCATCGTCGAAAAACACATGACGCCGGAGATGGACATTGACGGCAACCGCCGGATGGATTGGTTTTTCGACGAATGGGTGTATGGCACTGAAGTGCCGAGCTACAAATTTGAATACCAAATTAACGGCAACGCCTTTTCAGGCCGCATCACGCAGTCGGGCGTGAGCGACCAGTTTCGGATGCGCGTCCCTTTGTACCTCGACTTCGGCAAAGGCTGGACGCGGCTCGGTTCCGCGACCCTTGTCGGCAACAGTTCGCTCGACATCCCCAGTGTACAGTTACCGCAAGCGCCTAAACGCGCCGCCCTCGCCGCCCTCCACGATGTGCTGGCCGTGAGCATCGAGAACACGAAAAGATAGGGTGTCGGGTGCCGGGTATCGGGTGTCGGGGACGAACAAGTCCTGATTTTACCCGGCACCCGGCACCCGACACCCGACACCCAATGCTGACACCCGACACCTTTTTCCTTGTCACCAGTCTAGCTAATGTTTTAATCTCCTAAACAGCGTTGTCACACGGGCGACGCTGTTTATGCCGGGCGCGTCAGCTTGGCCCAAGCCCTTTCGTTTAGAGCTTCATTCAAATTATCGACGAAGCGCATCGTCCTTCTCGCCTGAGACGGCCGGAAAACTATCATCCGCCGGTTTGTCGAGCAGGTCACCGCGCCTCAATTCACACCCACAGCGGAGGTACGAGATGTTCAGACCGGGAAAACCAAAAGAGCCGACGCCTACCACCACCGGCGGTCCGATCCCCAACCAACCACAACCAACCACGCCGCCACCACCGCCACCAGCACCGACAATGGCGAGTACGCCGTCTGAAGCTCCGCCGCGGATGACGGAACAACCTTCTTCGACGGGAGCACGCAGCACGACAAACGATCAGAATAACGCGCGGGCTTACAGCGAGAGTGACTCGCTGGCGCGAGACATCAAGGAGGGGACACTCAGCGGTTTTGTCGGTAACGGCACAGCCCTGACG
>JACCRA010000597.1 GCA_013813825.1 Pyrinomonadaceae bacterium
CGTCATTGCCCGTATAATTTCAAGGGGGAAAAGACGGAGACTGTGACGGCGAATCAAGAGGAACATGCTTAACAATTATCGTCTCCGCTTTCTATTGCTGTTGCTAATGCTCGCGACGTTCCTTGCCGCGTCGTGCGGTCGGGATGCCACCCACAGCGAAACCGGCACAGCTCCGGGAGGCGGAACCTCATCAGCAACGTCATCGTCGCCAGCACGCCGGATTATCTCTCTCAGTCCAAGCACGACTGAAGTGCTCTACGGCGTCGGCGCGTTCGAGCGCGTGGTGGCGGTGTCGGACTACGATAAGTTCCCACCCGGCGTCGAACGATTGCCGAAGATCGGCGGATGGAGCAACACGAATTTGGAGCAAGTTACCTCACTGAAGCCGGACTTGATCGTGATGGCCGGGGCGCAGGCTCCGTTCGTCAAGGACAAACTCGACGACTTAAAAATCCAGACGCTCATCGTCCCCGACCGCTCGATTGAAGACGCGCTCGCGAGCATTGAGTTGATCGGGCGCGCCGTCGGGAAAGAGGCGGAGGCGCAAGCGTTGCTCGCCAAAACGCGCGCGAAACTCGAAGACGTGCGGGCGCGGACGCGAGATGTGCCGCGCATCCGCGTGCTCTGCGTCGTGGATCGCGTGCCCGGCACTTTGCGCGGATTGTACACAGCAACCGGCGGTAGCTTCCTCGCCCAATTGATCGAAGTGGCGGGCGGCGAAAGCATCGCGCCGCCGACTGCGAGCGGCTTCGGGCAGATCAGCAAAGAGGCGGTGGTCTCCCTGAACCCGGACGTGATCATCGACATGGTGCAAAGTCTGGAAAGCAGCCGACTCGCCGAAGACCCGAAGGCGGTCTGGCAAGAGTTGGGCGAGGTCAAGGCCGTGCGCGAAGGGCGCGTCTATCCGCTACGCGAAACATCGGTGCTGCACCCTTCGCAGTTCGTCGGCGACACGGCGCGGCGCTTCGCAGAGTTGCTTCACCCGGAGGTGTTTCAGCAGGGTGGCACAAACAATTAGCAGCAGACAGCCGGCGACTAAAGCGGCGTCTGCTTCAGTCGCGCTTCTCGCCGCGCGCGAGGTGCGCTTCGCCTACGGCGCGGCGTTGCCCGAAGTAGTGCGCGGCGCGTCGCTCGATTTGCGGCGCGGCACGCTCGCGGCGTTGATCGGAGCGAACGGCTCGGGGAAATCTTCATTAATCCGGCTGCTCGCCGGCTTGCTCGCGCCCGCCAGCGGAGAGATCACTTTCGACGGCGCGCCACTCCGCTCAATCGAACCGCGTGCCCGTGCGCGGCGCATCGCCTACGTACCGCAGACGACTTCGACTGTCTTTCCGCTGACCGCGCTCGAAGTGGTCTTAACCGGCCGCAGTCCGTACACCACGCGCTTTCGTTTTGAAGACGCGACTGATCTGGAGATCGCGCGCGACGCGCTTCGCTCTATCGACGCGCTGCACCTCGCGTCGCGCAGCGTGACGGAATTATCAGGCGGCGAACGTCAACTCGTCGCACTCGCCCGCGCACTGGCGCAGCAGCCCGAATGCCTGCTGCTCGACGAGCCTTCATCCGCGCTCGACCTGAAACACCGCGCCGGACTGATTCGACACTTAGGCCGCCTGCGGGATGAGCGGCACATCACGGCGCTTATTGTGACGCACGATTTGCAACTGCTCGATCCGGCCTTCGATCAAGTCTTCGCGATGCGTTGCGGTGCAATCGTCGCCACTGGCCGCCCCGTCGAAGTCTTGCGCGATGAAGTGCTCGCGCAAGTTTATGATGATGCCCACGTCCGCGCGCGGCAGGCATATGGCCGGACGTTCGTGTGGTCGGAGTGAAAAAAGAAGGGTAGTGGATCAATCGGGGGAGAAACAGGCGGAAGCCCGCGCGTGAGCAAGGGCGTCACTACGCGCCCTCCCTCATGGCTTACTGTTACCCACATCTATTTTGCTCCGTAGGAGCAATTGACAATAGCCCAGCGATTTATCGCTGGGAAGAGTGCGAACAGTATCCGAGTCCCAGAGGGACGGCTGAATCTGGCGCTCAACTTCAACCGTCCCTCCGGGACTCAGACGAATGATCAACGTCGGCCCAGCGATAAATCGCTGGGCTATTGTCACACAGTCCCTACGGGACAAATGATACTTGTGGGTAAAAGTAAGCCCTCACGGTCGGGCTTGCGGCCCCATCTCCCCGGCTTGAGCCGTTACCAAAAGAAGAAGTTATGAAGGCGTTTGGCTCCGAATTTGATTTAGCGGCTGTGCCGCTGAGATGACACAATTGAGAGGCAACGTAGCTCCGACAGCCGAAGTTGGAAGCGATGGTCAAACGCGGGGTGTTGCTTCTGCAAGATCATCCGCCGCTGGCACTCGCTTGGCGCGCTCTTTCATCATATTAACAATGGTGCTGCTGCTTGCCACTTGCGTCGCGCTCTGGGTCGGTTACGCGCCGATCTCTTTTTCGTCGCTGCGGACGGACGAGACGACGCGGACGCTCTTTTTCCGTTTGCGTCTGCCGCGCGTGTTGATGGCCGGGATGGTCGGCGCGTCGCTGGCGATGGTAGGGACGGCGTTGCAGGCTTTGTTTCGCAACCCGCTGGCCGAACCGTTGACGCTCGGCGTCTCAGGCGGCGGCGCGCTGGGGGCGAGCATCGCGATTGCTTTGGGCGCGGGCGCGCGGGTGGCGGGCGTGCCGTTCGTCTTCCTCGCGTCGTTCGCGGGCGCAGGCGTGGCGGTCTTCGTCGTTTATCGTCTGGCGCGTACTTCAGGCGCGGTCGTGCTGCCGGGCGCGCTCTTGCTGGCGGGCGTCGTCTTGAACTTTGTGGCGGCGTCGGGCGTCGTTATCATTCAATACTTCGCGGACTACTCGCGGGCGCTGCAAATTTTGCGCTGGACCATCGGCAGTCTCGACGTGGTCGGCTTCGACTTGCTCTGGCGGATGCTGCTCTTTCTCATCCCCGGCTGGCTCGTGCTGTTCTGGATGGCGCGCGATCTGCACTTGCTGGCAGTGGACGAAGAGACGGCGGCGAGCCTCGGCGTCAACGTCCGCCGCAGCGAGCGACTGGTCTATGCCGCCGCTTCGCTGATCGTCGGCGTGACGGTGGCCGTCGGCGGCACTATCGGCTTCGTCGGTCTGATCGTGCCGCACGCGGTTCGTCTCTTATTCGGCGAAGATGTGCGCGTCGTGATGCCCTGCTCGTTCTTGCTCGGCGCGGCCTTCCTGATGCTGGCCGACGCGCTGGCGCGCACGATCTTAGGCGTCGGCGAACTGCCGGTCGGCGCGATCACCGCGCTCGTCGGGGGACCAGTTTTCCTGTGGCTGCTCAGAAGACAGCAGCGTTTGGCGACGATGTAAAGAAGCACTCAGCCGTCAGCTATCAGCCTCGTACCATTGCTTGGCTGAATGCTGATCGCTAGCGGCTAAGTGCTTGAGGTAAGGACATGAGCATAGCAACTAAAAGCGGTGACACGGGGCAGACGGCTCTCATCGGCGGCGAGCGCGTCTCAAAGGCCGACTTGCGCGTGGAGGCTTATGGGACGATTGACGAGTTGGGATCGGTAATGGGCTTCGCGCGCTCGATCTGCGGCGACGCGGAAGTGCGCGAGTTGACGAAGACGATTCAGCGCGAGTTGTTCGCGGTAAGCGGCGCGGTGGCGAACCCTTTGGGCGCGCGGAAGGAACCGCCGTATGTGACGGATGAGATGATCGAAGCACTGACGGGCCACGTCCACCGCATTGAGGCAACGGAAGGGCTGTTGTCCGATTGGTCCCTGCCGGGCGAACACGCCGCTGCCGCCGCTTACGATGTGGCGCGCACCGTCTGCCGCCGCGCTGAGCGGGCCGTCGTCCGCCTCGCCGGGTCGGGCGAAGAAGTTCCCCCGCCGGTCGTCACCTACCTCAACCGCCTCTCCGATCTGCTCTGGCTCTGCGGCCGTCTCTTGGAACTGCGCGCCGGCGTCGATGCGCGTTTGCGCGACGACGAGCACACCGGCCCGCGCTGGTCGCGCGCTTGGTAGTGAAGGGCAATGGTCAGCCGGCTCTCCCGGCACAGGAAGAATTTCATACGGCCCGCTCGCGCAGCAGGTCTAGGAAAATCTGAGCGCGCGGTGTGCGGAAGCGATACTCAATCGTGCCCGACCAATCGTCATGGAACAACGCCGGATCAACAGCGACCCGCAAGGTGTTATTACCTTCTAGTGAGAATTGCAGGCGGCGAAGGCGCTCGTCCGCTAAGGACTTGTAAAACGATAAGTTGGTCACTCTGCCATAGTACAATTAAGGGGCTATGGTAGAGCCGAGACAAAGAACTATTCACATTTGTACCTGTC
>JACCRA010000636.1 GCA_013813825.1 Pyrinomonadaceae bacterium
GTACGACGAAGGGTAAAGCGGGATCGATCAGTTCTTCTTGGAGACCCGGCTTCCATCCCTTGAGCGGCCATAGGGAGTCGTGTAGTGCCGTTCGATCACTGGCGCGTCCTTATCGTCGCCCCTTTTCCCGCACTGCCGGCAGGATGTTTTGGGGAATGAGTTCGTCCGAAAAGCGCCTGTAAGCTCTGGTCGCGTAGCTTCCGCTGAAGCTGGCGAGCACGAGATCGAGCTCCGGGATCACCATGACATTTTGGCCGCCGGCTCCCAGCGCCGCGAAAGCGTAAACCTTGCGCTCTCGGTATAGGTAGTCTATGCCCCACCAGAGGTAGCCATACTTCCTGCTTCCAATAGTTTTGAGTGGCGAGGATGCGCGGGCGACGAAGTCGCGGCTCAAAATCCTGCGGCCCTGCCAGGTTCCACCGTTAAGCATGAGCTGGCCAAATTTCATAAAGTCGCGCAGTACAAAATTGGTGCCGCCGCCGCCATAGGGATTTCTCGCGCGATCCAGCGGCCAGGCATAATGATCGATCTTCATCGGGCCACCGATCAGCCGGTCGAACGTGTACAGCGGGGATTCGCCGGTTGCGCGCCCTACCATTCCGAGCGCAAGGTTAGGATCCCCGCCGCAATAGACCGCCTTCTCGCCCGGTTTTCTGTCCAAAGGCAACTTCATATAGAGGCGGTAAAAATCGCGTTCCTCGGTTTGCTCCCACATGAGATTTTCACGGCCCGGCGCATCCTCGTTGTTGTCGTCGCAGAAAAAACCGGACGACATCGTCAGCAGATTCTCCAGCGTCATCGTACGCTTTTGCGGCTCAAGAGCCGGCGGAAATGTGCCTCCGTTCATGATCTGATAGACGGGACTTAACAGCTCGAGCGGTGCCCCCGCCTGCATGGCGGCGCCCACTAAGGTCGCCGCTACGCTTTTTGACGCCGAACGCGTGTTGTGCAACATGTCGCGACTGAAACCGTGGAAGTATTCCTCCAGCACCAGCTTTCCGTGACGTGCGATCAGAATGCCGTGAATTTGAGGAGTATCGACTGTTGTCTCGGGCGTCTCACCAATCATTTGGATGAGCTTCTCAATGGCCGCGCGGTCGATATTTGCCTCCTCGAGCGTCCCGGTCGGCCAGCCGTCATCGCGGGCCAGCGGCGGCCGGTAAGAATAGCGGCCGGGATTCTTACCACGCGAATAGAAATCACTCTCGTCACCTTCGCGCATGAAATCGTAGCTTAGGCCGCGACTCAGGAAGAACAGCGTAAGCACTTGATTGGCAGGATCGAACGTTCCGGTCGCCAGCTCCCGGTCCTCCTTCTGCCCCCGGCGCTTGCCGATCAGTTTCACGACAGTGCCCTCGCGGGTCAGCCGCTCAACGCCGATCAGGTTGCCGAAATCACGCTCAGGATTGCGGAGCAGGATGCCAACCGAGCCGTCCGGCCGTTTCTCGACCATCAGATAAAAAGTGAACTCGTCCTGCATCGGAACGACGATGCCACTCCAGCGATCGGGTCCGTCCGGCTTGAGAAGCACAGGGGAGGCGGCCACAGGCGAAGTGAATGGGGAGCCGTTCACCAGTGTTCCGGGCCGGAACCAATGACCCAAAATATTTTTCGCCTTGAACTTGCCCCGGAACATGCCCTGATTATCCGGCAAATCAAAGGTGAGTTCGCCTTGGTCCATGCGGACCGGCATGCTCCGCCCCATCATGTCTGCGATGTAAGCGGCTCCATCCTTCTGAATGATCAGCGGGCCGCGCGCGTCGGGGCCGAAACGCTTCTTCGCTTTCCAGAGGCCCACTAATTCATCAGCCGAGGCGGCGGGGGGCGCGGCCGGCTGCGTCGGCGGTGGCGTCTGGGCGGAGGCGGCCGAAGAAAGTAAAGCCAGCCCGCAGGCCAGCGCGTACACGAATCTCATGTTCTCTCCTTACTTTTGCACATTAGACCTCTTGCAAAAATGATTAGAGGTTGAGTTCAAAGTTGTATAGCCCAGCAATCAAGGTGAACCGCAACGAGAATCGCTTTCTTCGGTTGCGATAACGCTCTAACAGGATGCGAAAGATTTTCAAACTGCGGATCACATTCTCAACCACGATCCGACGCCGCGACAGTTCCCGATTGGCGGCACGCTCGTCTTTCGTGAGTTGAACTTTCTTCGACCTCTTCTTCGGCGTCCGGCTCTTGTTGTGCAGTTTCGAGATGCCTTGATGCCGCTATCTGCAAGCAACTCGAAGCTCTCGTGCAGGTCAAGCTGGCTTTGTTTGTAAAGAGCAAAATCATGAGTGGGTCCGCGACCATGCGCGGTGCAGATGACTTGACGGGTGCGCCCGTTGACCACCACTTGGCTTTTCAAGGGATGGCGCTTCTTCTTGCCGCGGTAGTAGCGTTTTTGCTTTATTCGGACGTTCTATTGGAGTTTCAGCGACATCCACGACAATGAATTCGATTTCGTGGTCTGCGATCTGAAGTTGCTTTTTGCCCAGCAAGGTAAACGCCTTCGATTTTGTCAAAATATCTTCCACTCGGCGGATGGTGCGCCACACACTTGATTCATGCACGCCCCAGCTGCGAGCGAGGTGGAAGAAAGTGCGATACTCGCGCCAGTATTCGAGGGTCATCAAGACCTGATCCTCGACTGACAGCTTTGGCGGTCGTCCGGTCTTGATTCTCGTCTCCGCCAGATGGTTGGAGACGACGGCGACCATCCGGTGAAAAGTTGCGGGTTTGACTCCGCACATATCGTTTGAAGAGCGCGGGTCGTAAGTCTTTAATTTGTTCGTAGCTCATGCGGTTGATTCCGATGAGCTACTCGTCGCATTAACTGACCGACTTTTGCAAGAGGTCTAGTCAAAGCTGTTTCGCGCGCTCAAGGATTGGGCTTGCAGCCGGGCGACGATCTCTTCCTTTCGCATTCTTCCTTCGATGGAGCGCACGTCGCCTGAAAGCGGACGCTCAGGCAAATTGGCGATGTCGAGCAGGATCGGCTCAAGATTGTCGAGCAAACGCTCGGTTGATCGGTCGCCTCGTCTCGCCGCCTCGCGCCGCAGTACGATGTTGTCATACAACAATTTCTTCGACTGCCGCCGCTCGTAAGCCACGTCGATTGTGGGATTCCGTTTCGCTGGGCCTTCCGTGAGCGGGACATTTCTGAGCGAGCGCAAGAGTATCTGCGCTCGTTCGGCGTGCGTCCGCCATTCCGCATCCGGGTCGCCCGAATCTACGCTCGGATTGCTGCCTGCGCTCGCAAACTCATTGAGTGCAGGCGCGCGTTCAACGCTCCGCGCTGCTTTCACGGCCTGAGTACGAAGTTGATTGTTTTGGCCGGAAACGTTAGCGCGCACGGTTTCTGCGGCGAATGACCTAAGATGATCACTATCGCCCTTGATGCTTTTGCGATGACGAACGATCTCCCGTCTTGGGCTGAGACTTTTACCTGAACTATCCCCATGAGTGTTTGTTTGCGAAGCGATTGCTCCAGTGTTCGCCTCCGTCGCTTTGGCAATATCGTTGCCGCTATGAGGATTGATGATTGAAGAATCGATTCTTACTCGTTCCGGTTCAGTTTCGTGCGCTCTCTTGAAGTACATCACGCCGAAGCTGCTGCCTAGAGCGATGAGGGCGATGGCGGCGAGAGTTGGAGCAAGGCGCGGAAGATTGAATGCTCCGGCGAGCCAGCCAAACGGATTGACTCCGGGGAGCGGCGTGCGGGACGGCGTTTCGTTTTCGATCCTCGCCTTAATCGCCGGCCACATCGCGGGCGTCACTGCGATGGGACGGTCGTAGCGTCTGTATGCCTCTGTTTCCAGTCGCAACGCTTCAGCGGCTGTGGCGCAAGCGGAGCAACTCGCAAGATGCGCGGAAAGGCGCACGGCGGTTGGTTCTTCAATCTCGCCGTCAAAATACTCTTCGATGTCCTGAAGGCACTCTTCACATTTCATTGGCTCACCTCCAAGTACGGCTGAACCAAGCGGCGCATCTCAACGCGCGCGCGATGCAGGTCAATTTTGATTTTCG
>JACCRA010000653.1 GCA_013813825.1 Pyrinomonadaceae bacterium
CTCCGCAGGTAAGACTCGAACTTACAACCCTCCGGTTAACAGCCGGATGCTCTGCCATTGAGCTACTGCGGACAATGAATCGCCAGCGGAGGTCGGTTTCACTTCTCGCAGGCAAATTTTTATAGCAGACCATTCGCGAGAGCGTCAAGCGACGGTGGGTGAAGGGCGCACCGGCTGGCTGGACGGCTTGCGCGCGGGCGGGAAGTGAGAGATTATCTGTGCCCGCAATCCGGAAAGTTAAGAACAGCGCTCGTCTAATTTCAAATTATAGTCTCGGAGAGGTGTGACATGGATCGTCGGATTACGTCTTGGTATAGCCATCGCTTGGGGATGGAGATGCCGCTAGTGGCTTACGGTCACAGCGGCTACCCGCTGCTGATGTTCCCGACGGCGGGGGCGGATTTTCTGGAGTACGAGAGGTTCCTGCTCGTCGATGCGATCAAATACCACATCGAGGCGGGACATGTGCGTGCCTACTCAATTAACAGCGTCAACCGCCACAGCCTGCTGAACGATCAGGCGTCACCCGCGTGGAAGGCGGAACTGCTGACGCGTTATGACAGGTACCTCACGGAAGAGGTGTTGCCGCTGATTAGAAGCGATGTCGGCGATTCGCAAGCGCGCCCGCTCGTCACCGGCGCGAGCCTCGGAGCCTTCCTCTCCGCCAACGCCTACTTCCGCCACCCCGATCAACTGCGTGGCATGATCGCGATGAGCGGCAGCTACGACATCCGCTCATACCTGAACGGCTATCACGACGACAACGTCTATTTTAATAACCCGATCTCGTACCTTTCGAACATGGGTGAGGGCTGGAACCTCTCGCACCTGCGCGGCGCGGACGCCATTTACATCCTTTCTGGCCAAGGCGCGTATGAAGCGCCGGAGCGCAGCCGCCAACTCGCCGCTGTCCTTGGAGCTAAAGGCATCCCGCACCACCTCGATCTCTGGGGCCACGATGTCGATCACGACTGGCCGTGGTGGCGCAAAATGCTCGACCATTACCTCGGCAGGCTGTTCTGGTAAGAACGCTCCCCTTGAGCCGCCGCCGACAAACTCAGAACTTACTGCCTACTGTCTGTCCTTCATCCGGCATCCCTTTTAGTGCGGTTCGTCGTTACCCTTCTTGCCCTTTTTCTTGGAAGGCTCAACTTCGCGGGGGCGGGTGACGGGCGGGGGCGGGGTGTCGTCCGTATCGATGCGCGGCACTGCCGCCGGCTCGGCGCGACGGGGCGTTGCTGTTCCGTCGCCGCCGGATGACGGATTGGGGGCGTCGTTGCTAATGCCGCCGCCGGGTGGGGGCGGCAGCGTGATCTTTTCAAGGTTTGTGTCGGTGATCGCGGCCGGAAGCGAACTGCTGCTGCTGTTGCGATCGCCGCTGGAGCCGACGAGCGCGCGCGTCTGCGCGAGTTGCGCGGCGCGCTCTTCGGCCATTTCGCGCTGGCGTTGCTCGAACAGTTCCTTGATGTCTTCGGGCATCTTGGGCGCTTTCTCGAAAGTCTCCTTCGGCTTGTCCTTCAGAAAGTCCTTCATGAAATCGACGAAGATCGGGAGTGCGCCCTTGCCGCCCGTCATGTCGTTGCCGAGATTCTTCTTACGGTCGGAATTGCCCATCCAGATACCGGTGACGTAAGTCGGCGTGTAGCCGATGAACCAGACGTCGGTGTGGTCATTGACCGTCCCGGTCTTGCCCGCGACTTGATGGCCGACCGCCTGCGCGGCCGTCGCCGTGCCGCCGCCCGCGACGACGCCGCGCATCATCTCCACCATCGTCAGCGCGACGTATTCGCTCGTCACTTTATAAGTCGTCTTCTCCCACTCTTCGAGCGTCGCGCCATCGCGATCCAGCACGCGGCGGATTAAGTGATCCTCGACGCGCACGCCTTTGTTCGGGAAAGACGAGTAGGCCGACACCATCTCGTTGAGCGGCACTTCGGTCGCGCCGAGCGCGGACGGCAAGTAGGGAGCCATCGGCTCGGTGATGCCGAAGCGGCGCACCATCTGCGCGCCGGTCTGAATCCCCACCATGTCAAGCAAATGGACGGCGGCGAGGTTCATCGACTTGGCGAGCGCGGTCTTCATCGGCATGTCGCCATGACTCGTCGATCCGTTGTAGTTGTGCGGCTGCCACGAGCCGCGACGAATCGGCGCGCCGCTCACCGTGGATTCAGGCGTTAGTCCCCACTCGACGGCCGCCGTATAGACGAACGGCTTGAAGGCCGAGCCGGTCTGGCGGTAGGCTTGCGTCGCGTTGTTGAATTTGCTGGTGTAGAAGTCATAGCCGCCGACCATCGCGATTACTTCGCCGGTCTTCGCGTTGACGGTATAGAGCGCGCCCTGAATGTCCGGGATTTGCGAGAGCGCGACCTTGAGGTGCTTGCTGTCGTTGTCGATTTCGAGGATTTTAAACTCGGCCAGATCGCCCAGCTTGAACTCGTCGCGCGGCTGTCGGCCGCTCCAGCCCATGTCCTTCGCCGTCACTGTCGCCGTGTAGTTTCCGAAGCGCACCAGCGCCTCGTTCTTCGCCTTATCAATCTTCATGACGAGGCCGCGAAGGTAAGCATCCTGCTCGTAGTTGTTGCCGTACCATTCGGGCAGCACGAAGCCGCTCAACTGCTGCGTGGTGGGCGGCGGGCCGGCATTACCTTCGCCGTCAGCGGTGATGTTGGTATAGGCGGAGCGCCAACCACGGTGGCCGCGGTCGTACTGCCTCAGTCCCGCGCGCAGAGACTCGAACGCCAGCTTCTGCGCCGCGACGTTGATCGTCGAATAGACCGCGAGGCCGCCGAGCGCGACGCGCGTCGTGTACTTGTCTTCAACGTACTGTCTGATCTCTTCGACCGGGTATTCGAGGAAGGCGTAGGCCGAAGTCGGCGGCGGATAGTACGCCTTGTCCGACAACTTGATCGGGCGCGCCTGCGCCGCCTCGGCCTCGGCTGGCGACACGTAGCCGTGGCGCGCCATCAATTCCAACACTAGATCGCGCCGCTCTTTTGCCGCCTTCGGGTTGATGGTCGGGGAGTATTGCGCGGTCGAGCGTGGGATGCCGGCGAGCAGCGCCGCCTCTTCGAGCGTCAGGTCTTTCGCCTCTTTGCCGAAATAGACTTCGGACGCCGCCTCGAAGCCGTAAGCACGCGCGCCGAGGAAGATGTGGTTGACGTACATCTCCATGATCTGGTTCTTCGTGTAATAACGCTCGATCTGAAGAGCCATCAACCACTCGTTGAACTTGCGCCGGTAGGTTTGCTCGCGCGTCAGGAAGAGATTCTTCGCGAGTTGCTGCGTCAAGGTCGAACCGCCTTCGCGGCTGCCGGTCGTCAGATTCTTCCATCCCGCGCCGACGATGCGGATCGGATCAATGCCGGTGTGCTGATAGAAGCGCACGTCTTCGACGGCGAGAATCGCGTTCCGCAAAACCTGTGGCACTTCTTCATACTTGAGCGGGATGCGCCGTTCCAGTGCAAACTCTCCGATCACCGTCTCGCCGTCGTCCGCATAGACGCGCGTCACCTGACTCGGTCGATAAGTCGCCAGCGCGGCCACCTCGCCCGCCGCTTTCGAGTAATTCAATTCGTAGGCGAGGACGACGCCCGTCAACCCTCCGGCCGCAATTGCCAGCAGCAACACGGCGGGCAGCCATAAACGGCGGAGACCGCTGTGGCGGCGTCCTGGTTGGCGGCGCGGCGCTTTCGCGCTCGACGCGACCGGCCGACCGGCCGCTTTCGTTGGACGTGAGTCTTGAATCGGCATGAAAATCTGATCCTCTGAAGAAGTTGGCACGCGCTCGCGAATGAAACCGTGCCGATGAATTTGTCTGGTTGCCCGTGGGCAGAAACCGGGAAATTATAACGCATCGCAAAAGTGGCGCGAAACGGCGCGCGCCACACCCGCGCCCTGTGGATGACAACACTTGATCTTCAAGGCCGGCGGGCGCGCCTGTTAAGATGTCCATGCGGCAGCGGATTGATGCTTGGAATGATTAAACCCGATGCTCAAGGCCGAGAAGCCCGGCGATGGGGAAGATCGTCAGCGAGACGCACACCGCCACGCCGGCCATGCTCCTCTGGCGGCGGCGCAAAAGCAGAGACCAGATTCGATGAAACCGAAAAAAATTGAGCGTGTGTCACCAGCATCAGTGGCCCCCGGCATCCGCGTCGGTAAGTCTGGAATCGACGGTCAAGGCTGCTTCGCGACCGTGCCTTATCGCCGGGGTCGAAAAATCGTTGAACTGACGGGCGAGTTGATTTCACGTGGTGAGGCGGCGCGACGGATGCGCGGGCGGCGACGCCTCCACATCTGCGCGATCAACTCTTACTGGGGCATTGATAGCAGCGTCGGCGGCAACGGCTCGCAGTTCATCAACCATTCGTGCCGCCCCAACAGCTTCGTCCGCATCATGCACAGCCATATCATCTTCTTCGCGCTCCGCGACATTGAGCCGGGCGAAGAGATCACGCTTGATTACGTCGAGTCGTACCATGACGACGATTACCGCTGCCGCTGCAAGGCGGAAGATTGCCGGGGGACGATTAATGTGAAGGCTAAAGGCAGAAGGCAACGGTGAGAGACAGTATTGAAGAGAAAATGTTTATTGTTAGCTTGAGGTTCACCCATCAGAAGAATATGCGGGGGGCGTCCCGGTAGGGACGGCAGAGAGCAGCCCACGGCGTCAGCCGTGGGCCACGGCACAAGAAAAATTGTGAAGCCCCGGAGGGGCGAAAGATATTCGAGCCTTCAATATCCTTCACCCCTCCGGGGCATCATGTCAAAGCTGGTGGCTGGTCCCACGGCTGACGCCGTGTGCTACTGATCTTGCGCCCCTGTCGGGGGCATGCTCGACGCTTATTACTTACTGCCTCCCACCTGCTCCTCCGCTACTGCCAGCGTCGCGGCCTTCGGCGTCGAGCAGCGTGACGGTTTGCCCGACGCCTTCGAGCGAGCGCAATCCGGGTTCGATCACTGTGCGGTCGCCGACGATCAGGATTGCGGCGCGCGAGGGATCGAGGTAGCGGTTGGCGACGCGCGTGATGTCGTCTTTGATGACAGCGCGGACGCGGGCGATATAGTTGTTGAAGTAGTCGTCGGGCAGGCCGTAGAGCACCACGTCCGAAAGGCGGCCGGCGATCTGATCCGGCGTCTCGAAGCCGCGCGGATAGCCGCGGATGATCGCCTGCTTGGCGATTTCCAACTCGCGGTCACTGACGGGCATCTCGCCGCGGATGCCGCGCAACTCCTTGAGAAACTCGCTGACCGACTCTTTCGTGACCGCCGTCTGCACACCGGCCGAGGCGGTGAAGGGGCCGGCCGCTCGGCGGAAGTCGAAAGAGGTACGCGCGCCGTAGGTGTAGCTCTTGTCTTCGCGCAGGTTCAGATTGACGCGCGAGACGAAGCCGCCGCCGAGGATGTTGTTCATCACGAGCAGCGGGAAGAAGTCGGGCGTTGCGCGCTCGACGCCGATCTGTCCGATGGAAATGACCGACTGCGCCGCGCCCGGCTTATCGACGATGTAGATCGCCGCGCGCTCGCGCGCCGGCGGCGTTGAGAGGTTGACGGCCGGGACGGGCGCGCTCTTCCAATTGGCGAAGGCGCGCTCTAATTTTGGCATCAGCGAAGCCGCCGTTACGTCGCCGACGACGATGAGCGCGGCGTTGTTCGGCCGGTAATAAGTCTCGTAAAAGCGCCGGAGGTCGGCGTCGCCGACGGCGCTCACCGAGGCGGTGTCGCCGATGGCCGGCTGCCCGTAGGGGTGTTTGCGCCCGTAGAGCAAGGAGGCGAAGACGAGATCGGAGACGGCATCGGCGTTGTCGCGCAATTGTGAAAGCTGCGCGAGGCGCGACGAACGCGCGCGCTCCAACTCGTCTTTCGGGAACGCGGGATTAACGATCACGTCCGCGTAAATTTCCAATGCCTTATCAATTTGGCGCTCGAGCGTGCGGAGCGTGACGCTGCTTGAATCACGGCCACTGCCGCTGCCGAGCTGCGCGCCGATGGCCGCAAGCTGGTTCGAGATGTCGAGCGCGGAGCGCGTGTTGGTCCCTTCGTCGAGTAGCGCGGCGGTGAGGCTGGCGAGGCCGGCGCGATCATTCTGGTCGGCTGCCGCGCCCGACTTGATCAGCAGGTTCATGCTGACGACGGGCAGTTCGTGGTGCTCGACGAGCAATACCTCCAAGCCGTTCGAGAGTTTCCGGCGCTGCACCTGCGGCAACTGAAAACGCGGATCGGTCTTCGGCGCAATCAGTTGCGCCGGCAAGGCCGCTGCCGCGCCGTCCGGCGTCTGGCCTCTCGCGTCCGCGCGTTTGGCGGGTGCGGCGGCTGTGG
>JACCRA010000681.1 GCA_013813825.1 Pyrinomonadaceae bacterium
AGATGCGCGAGCAACTGTTCGGCGGCGGGGGCGGCAGCGACGATCTCAACAACGGCATCTTCATCCCGTTCAACGTCGCGAAGAAGTTGAAGCCGAACGCCGAAGACATCTTCATCCTCGCGGTGGCGAAAGAAGGAGTGATGGACGAGGCGAAAGATCAGATCATCGATCTGCTGCGCGTCCGTCGGCAGGTGCCGTTTGGCAAGCCGAACAATTTCGGTGTCGCCACCGCCGAGTCGATCATTGGGCAGTTTCGCGCGATCACGGCGGGCGTCGCCATCGCGATGGTCGCCATCTCTTCGGTCGGCCTGATGGTCGGCGGCATCGGCGTGATGAACATCATGCTCGTCTCGGTGACGGAGCGTACGCGCGAGATTGGCATCCGCAAGGCCATCGGCGCACGCCGCCGCGACATCCTCTGGCAATTTCTGATTGAGGCGATGACGCTGACCGGCTTCGGCGGCCTCGTCGGCCTGCTGATCGGCTGGGCGCTGACGCTCTTGGTGCGCCTGCTGCTGCCGTCTTACGTCCCGGTGTGGGCGCCCATCGCCGGCTTCGCCGCCAGCGTCGGCATCGGCCTCGTCTTCGGCCTCTGGCCCGCATGGAAAGCCGCCCGCCTCGACCCCATCGAAGCCCTGCGGTACGAATAGAAAAGAAAGTCCACGCCAAGACGCGAACTCCGCGCCACGTAGACAACGTGTTTTTTCGGCAGCGGAATCATTCCATGTATCATGCCCTCACAGGATAGTTATGTGGAACGGTTCCGCCTATACAATAGTTGGGCGGACTTAGATGCATATATGATTAAGGCTCAAAACAGCTTCGAGGAGTTATGCGAATTTTGGCGCACCGCGTATTCGACACTGGATACCGAAGCTGCTGATATAGAATCTACACGCAAAAATTGGGTTACGAGAATTCTGACTGATGACGGTTCGAGTTTAGAATCTCCGATCCGTAGTCTTTTCTCATTCAAACCGCCTGAATCTTTTTTTGGACATTGGCGCGCAGACAACGGCAATCTGTTAGTGGGAAAAAAGACTATCGTCGCACTCATCAATCCGGGCGACGGCATCACCTACGCGCAATGTGCTGACCCAGATATATCACTCGTCGGTCGTCCACACTGGCAATTGCTGAAAGAATTTTATACGACAGGCGCTGTCAGCCATGGAGGGGAATTACATCGGTTGCTCTATACCCGAAAACTCCAAAATTTAGCATACAATTATCGCTCTGGGACTAGGAGGCAGTTTGCATGGGGGTGGTGGGGCAGTCAGTGGAAAAACATGCTCCGAGCTATCGGTGAAACGGATGAAGACAATTCGTTTCTAACGCTTGAGCTTTTTGCGTATTCAAGCCCGAACGCCAACAATCTAAACAGCGCTATCGTTAATGCGTTGCATTCAAGTCGGCTGGCAGCGCGCTTAATCGTGGACTTGATTCAAGACGAATCAGCGCGGCCGCAGCGAATCGTGCTCGTCAACAAACGCTCAATATGGGAACCGTTGCTTCAACAACACGGTTATAAACTCGAACCATTGAAGCTACAAAACAGTAAGGGAAATCCGAAGACATACCGTGCTTTCTTTGACGGACAGCCTACGCAAGTTCCTGTAATCTTGCTTCAGTCACGAAATATGAAGTTTCCGAAACCCGATACTGGTGCGCGAGAGATATTCGGTGTGCCGTGAGTCGTCCGCACACCAATCATTGGACGCGAGGCGGAAACGGCGACTTTGTTATCGCGTTGTCCGTTAAACTTTAAGTTGCGTGGCGGTGGTTTCTGCCCACGTCAACCCCGCCGCTGGGCGTTGCTTGTGCGTCGAATATTTTGGAGGAAAGGATGGCAGAGATTGATGACCAAGATCAAAGAATAAGCGCCATCTTCGGCGGCAAAATTCCAGATGTCACTGACGAATCCTTAGAGACCTATCTTGGATACTTGAAGGAACATCTTGCATTGCCCTGTCAGATGACGGGCATCGAAGATTTTGGCTGGGAAGAATATTATGTATTTGGTCCCGGAGATCAGAAAGAGTATGAAAACCTAAAAAAGACAAGGCCATCTTATCGGGATAAATTCCATCTGGTTTCGTTTGAAGATGAAACAGATGAAGGGGCGGGGATTCTCGTTGAAGTGCGGCGAATCTCAGACCGAAGGAAATTCACCATCCCGCTCGCGGAACTTGAAACGACCGAGAGGAAATCTCAAAACTATCAATTGCTGGATGACTACTCTGTGTGGTTCGTTAATAACAGATAATTCGGGCGTTCGGCGGCTGCGGTGGCATCCCCCTCAGAGATAGGAAAATGCTGGTAAAGGTATTATGAAAAAGTTGAAAGCTGTTGAAGAACTCAAAGTTGAGCGCCCGCCGCGCGCAGTTGTCTCAGAGAAGGAAGCCTTACAGCGCATGAAAGAATTCTCCAAACGGAAGGGGCGATTCCTTGCCACTGCTCGAACGGGTAAGAGTTGAAGCGGACATTCCCGATTTGCCAACGGCTACCTATCGCAATCTGCTGCTGTCTTTCGAGGAAAAGTTCACCCATGCTTTCGACGGTTGCGCGCCCTCGCTTGGAGCGAGAGGCGGCTGTCAACTTTCACGTTAATGATCAATCGTCGCTTGTCATTTGCCGTTCGTCGCCCGCTGCCGCGTGAAATCTTAATTTTTCTAACCTTCCTCGGTTTGACCGTCTTGATGACGTGGCCGTGGACCGCACACCTGCGCGATGCCGTCTCGGATCGCGGCGATCCGTACCTCAATGCGTGGATTTTGTGGTGGGATTATCACCAGACTTTTAACGATCCGCTCAATCTCTTTCACGCGAACATTTTTTACCCTTACCGTTACACGCTTGCCTTTAGCGAGAACAACTACGGCATCGCGCTGCCCTTCTTCCCTCTGTTCGCGCTCGGCGTCGCGCCGCTGACGGTACACAGTGTGGCGACGCTGGCCGGGTTCGCGCTATCCGGTTACGGAATGTTTCGCCTTGCGCGGACGCTCACTGGAGCAAACGGCGCGGCGTGGGTGGCGGGCATCGCTTTCGCCTTCATCCCGTTCCGCTTCGAGCACCTGCCGCACTTAAATTATCTCTCCGCCGGCTGGATTCCGTTGCTCTTGGAGGCGCTGGTGCTGTTCGCGCGCGAGCGTAGTTGGCGGCGCGCGGTGTGGCTTGGCGCGACGTTTCTGATGAATGCGCTGAGTTGCATTCACTGGTTCGTGTTGACGCTGATCCCGTTCGGGGTATCCGCGATGTTTCTACTAACGCGGCAACGCGCGTGGGCGGATCGCGCGTTCTGGCTGCGAAGCGGGGTGGCACTCGGGCTGGCGGCGTTGCTGCTGCTGCCTTTCTTGATTCCTTACGCGCGGGCAGCGGAGTTGTACGGCTTCTCACGCACGCTGGAAGAGGCGGCTGAATTCTCGGCCAGCCCGGCGCACTGGTTGGTCGCTTCGCCGCGCCATCAACTCTGGCACGGCTTCGGCCGGCAACTCGTGCCGAACGCCGCCGAGCGGACGCTATTCCCCGGTCTCCTCATCCCGCTGCTCGGCTTGGCGGCGCTGCTGATGGTGGGCCATCATCACCACCACCAATCGCGGCCAGACCCAGAGTCTTCCGGTGAGCGCGCCCCTCCACGCTGGCGTCGTTGGCTCCTCGTCGCGCTGGACGCGCTGGCGCTCCTGCTGCTCATTAATGCGCTCTTCGTAACCGGACACGGCAGTTACCGATTGCAGGTGGCCGGCGTGAAACTGTTCAGTTCTTCGGACGCGGCGCGCCCGTTGCTGATGACGATCATCGTGTTGCTGGCGCGTTGGTCCCTCGCCTACCCGCACGTCCTGCGGCGCGGGCGTGACGGCGCGGCTAACCTCGTCGAAACCATCCGCTCGGAACGTCGCTCCAATGCGTTCTGGCTCGGCGTGTTGTGGGCGGCGCTCGGTTTCTGCGGCTCGCTCGGCATCAACTTCTTTTTCCACCACGCGCTATATCAGACGTTCGGCATCTTTCACAGCATTCGCGTGCCGGCGCGTTGGGCGATGATCGGTTATGTCGGCTTGACGCTGCTCGCCGGGCTGGGCGCGCAACAACTCGCCGAACGACTTGCGGCGGCGCGCCATCGCCCCGCGAAATGCGGGGCGACTATTTACGCGGCGCTGGCGCTCCTGCTGCTTTTCGAGTTGCGGGCCGCGCCGCTCGGACTGGTGCGCGGTGAGGCCGAGCCTGACGAACTGACGCAGTGGCTGAGAGCGACGCCGATGCAGGGCGGTGTGGTGGAATTACCAATCAGCAATAGCGACTTGGACGGTTATTTCCCCAATGTTGGATATGTCTTGCGGGCGGCGGATCATGGCCGGCCGCTCGTCAACGGTTACTCCGGTTTCGAGCCGCCGCTGACGCGCGAGCTTGAGTCTTTGACGAAGGCGCGCCCCGTCCCCGCCGCGCGTTTGTTTGCTCTGCTGGAATCGATTCCTGCTTCGTATCTCGTCGTCCACAACTCTTACCTGACACCGCCTCCGCGCCGCGCGTTAGAGTCCGCCTTACGAAACGGCACAGCAACCGGGCGACTCCGCTTCATCCGCAGCTACGGCGCGGACGCACGCACGCGCCAAGACCTGTATGCCATCACCCGAACTGAACCCGACGCGCGCGGCGAAGCGCCGGCGCCGGAGCCGTTCCCCGCTCCCGACGGGGCGCCGCAGCAGCCGGGAGAGAGTCTGTACTTCAACCCGATTGACGCATCGCCCTTCTACGTGCGGCAGCAGTATCTCGATTTGCTCGGCCGCGAGCCGGGCGCGGCGGAGTTGAACGAACAAATTGCCGCCATTGAGCAATGCCGCGACAACGAACAATGTCGCGCCGAGCGCAGGGCGGACGTCGCGGACTCGCTCCTCCGCTCCGACGAGATGCGCGCGACCGGCTTTTTCCTTTATCGCCTTTTCGCAGCCACGCTCGACCGCCGGCCAACTACCGAAGAGTTCGCCGCCGGCATGACGCAACTCAGAGCGGGCGGCGGCCAAATGGCCGTGGTCAACCAATTGATGTCACAGGACGAGTGGCGTCGCCGGTATTCGCCGCAAGCGTCGCAAGCCGCATACGTGGAGCGTCTGTTTCGCAGCGCGCAAGTGCAGCCGACGGCGGCGGAGCGGGCCGCCCTCGTCAGCAATCTCGACGGCGGAAAACTGACGCGCGCCGAAGCCGCCATGCAAGTGGCGGATCATCCGGCGGTGTTGAAGAGAGAGGCCGAGGGCGCATACATCGTGCTGCAATACTTTGGCTTCCTGCAACGCGGCCCTGAGCCGGACGGATTTCAAGCGTGGCTCCGCGTGCTGCGCAACGATCCGCAAGGTCATCTGAAAGTCATCAC
>JACCRA010000716.1 GCA_013813825.1 Pyrinomonadaceae bacterium
AAAACCCGCTCGCTGCCATCGCGCCCAAGCTCGATCTTGCCGACGATATTCGCCGACGCCGCGCTGTTCGGCACCGCGACGATGAACTTGCCCATCTCGCAGGCGTCTTCGAGTAAGTCCCAAAATACTTTGTCTTCCATGATTATGCTTTTCTCTGATTCAGGGGCGTGAAAGCGTAACGATTAAAAATCTTATGTGCACCAGACCGCTTGAAAGTTACATTCAGGAGCGCCGGCAACTTAGTCGGCGCAGAAACTCCAACTGTTGATCGTGCCGTCGTTAAGCTCGTTCAGGCTTTTTCGGGCACGGGCGTTCGACGTGTTGCCGTTAAGCACTCGCTCGTAGTGTGAAACGGCGATGGTTTTCGCGCGCTTCATTTGGCCGGAGCGAACGGTCGCTGTGATGTACGGCTTGAAACAATCGTACTTGTAATCGTGAAGGTCGTCGCGCAGCACCATCAACAGGTCTTTATGAAAGGCGGCAATAAGCATCGAGGTCTCTTCAGCGAAGGGGCCGTCGGGAAATTCTCTGAAGTAGCGGAACGCCGCCGCGATGTCGGGCATCTCCCCTAAACCATGCGCCGTCCTGACGCCCATGATTGTTGAGAAGAGAGTGTGCTTTCTGTACGCGGACTTCGGGTTCATCCGGTGCGCATCAACGAGCAACTTGCCGGTGTAGACAAGATCACCCCAATGGCCCAGATGGACGCCCATCTTCGCATACTTAGGTTGATAATATTTGGCGTCGTCGCCACACGGATAAAAGTCTGGATGGTCGTTGAATAATTGCCTCATCTGAGCATCAATCGCGACCAATTCTTTGACGGTCGGTGCTGTTTCCATTTTTTCAAACTCGTCGGACAACTTCGGCAGCACCGAAGCAATGCGCCGCTGCCACTCACACGGATTCGCCTCATCGTTCAAATACTCTTCTTTGTTCGTCACCACCGGACTGAGGTTAACGCCGTGCGGCTCGCCGCTCGGAAGCACTCGAGAGCGGAGCCACACCGTCGCCACTCCGGAACCAGCAGCGAACGTCACGAGCGCGATGAGAAACCTGTGAATGAACTTTTTGATATTCAAAGATACGTCCTCAGTCCCTTTGCCTCTAACTGCCTCTTAACAAAATGTTCTTCAATCCCATGCACGACCTCACCAATCCGACGCTGATATTCTGACGCAAGGATCACTCGAACAGAGCATCAACCGGCATTCTCCACCCCGGCACGGCAGGTTCGGCGTCGGCCACTTCGCCACGCCGGAACACTTGCGGTACATCCGGGTCGGTGGCGCGGTACACTCTTACGGCGTTATCTCGCAACACATCCACGTCCCACACGACGAGCGTGCCCGTCGCAAAGTAGTCGGCACGCTTCTGCCGCATCTCGTTCTCAGCTTTCGCGCCGTAGTCACTTTTACTGCGTACTTCCGCGGCAAAAACCGGAGCACCTTCAAAAAACTCAGCGCCCATCGGTCGCCCGGTGTAATAAGCCGCATCAGGGCTGAATGATTTTCGGTGCGGCAGATTAACACTGAACCCTTTATTGTCGCTGACGGCGCGACCATTTCCGGTATGCCTACAGTGCTCGCGCAGAGACACAAAAATCTCATCGCCCGCATAACCCGGCACATCTCCGGTAGGTGGCATATGTACGATCTCTCCGTTAATGATTTCGGCTTTGCCATCAACCGCGTACAAATCTTCAATCGTCGCTTCCGCCTTAGTGCTCATGTCAATCACCACCTTACAAATACTCCTCGACCTTGCGCACGATCTCGCGAATCTGGAACGGGCGGCCTTTGACTTTCGAGAACGGCACAGCGTCGACGAGATACTTGGCGCGGATCATCGTTGCGAGTTGGCCGAGGTTCATTTCGGGGATGATCACGCGCTCGAAGCTACGGAGCACGTCGCCGAGGTTTTTCGGGAACGGATTGAGGTGACGAAGGTGCGCGCTCGACACGCTCTTGCCTTCGCGCTGCAATTTTTCAACCGCCGAAGTAATCGAGCCGTAAGTCGAACCCCAGCCGAGGACGAGCACTTTGCCGGATGGCTCGCCGAAAACTTCCACATCGGGGATGTCCTGCGCGGCGCGGTCAACTTTGGCCTGTCGCAACAAGACCATGAAGTGATGATTCTCCGGGTCGTAGTTAACGTTGCCCGTCAGGTGCTGCTTCTCGATACCGCCGATGCGGTGCTCCAAGCCGGGAGTGCCGGGCAGCGCGTAGGGCCGAGAGAGCGTCTCTTCGTCGCGCGCGTAGGGAAGAAAGTTTTGTGGATCGTCGGCGAACTTGATTTCAATCGGCGGCAGCTTATCGATGTCGGGTAGTCGCCACGGCTCCGCGCCGTTCGCCAGGTAACCGTCGGAGAGGTAGAAGACCGGCGTCATCTATCTGAAGGCAAGTCGCACCGCTTCAATCGCCATGTCGAAACAGTCGGCGGGTGTTGCCGGTGCGACGACAATCGCCGGGCACTCGCCGTTTCTGCCCCATACCGCTTGGAAC
>JACCRA010000731.1 GCA_013813825.1 Pyrinomonadaceae bacterium
GAAACCGAGTTTCGGCAGGCGCTCAATCAGTACAGTTTCAAGCGCGACGCCGTGATCCAGACTCTCGGAATGGGCGGGCAGATTTCGGGCGAGTACCACCGTGTCTCGCGCTTCATTTTTGCCGAAGATGGCGCGCGCTACGAAAAGATTCTGCTCTTTCCGTTGCCGAGCATGAAAGACCTCTCGATCACGCCGGAGGATATTGAAGATCTCGGCGGCGTCCAAACCTTCGCGCTCGAAGCCAACAAAATTAACCAGTACAAATTCACCCACGCTGGCACAGAGCGGATCGACGAACTCGATCTCTATGTCTTCGATGTCGAGCCAAAAGTGTTGCCCGATCCGAAGAAGTCGAAAGAGCGTCTGTTCAAAGGCCGCGTTTGGGTGGACATGCAGGACTTGCAGATCGTCAAAGTGCGCGGCAAGGGCGTCCCCGAAGGCAAGCAGCGATTCCCGACCTTCGAGACGTACCGCGAACAGATCGACGGTAAATTCTGGTTCCCGACTTACACCTACGCTGACGACGAGTTGGTTTTCGACAGCGGCCAAGTGATCCGGATGCGCGTGCTGATCAAGTTTTCCGACTTCGAGCGCGCTCGCGCTAAAGTCCGCGTCATCGAGGGAGACATCGTGGATGAGCAGCCAGCACAGCCGCCGGCCAAGCCGACGCCGAACAAACCGAAGCCCTGAGCCGAAGAGGCGGAGTCTGTACTGCCGGACGGAATTTAATCGAACACCTTTCATCAGCCGCCTTGATGCTCTGCACATCGGGCGGCTGATCGTTTCTCCAAAGAGACGCCGCCCCGAGTTTAGGCTGAAATAATTTAACAAAGCGGGGCGGATCGATTTACAGTTCGCTCTCCGACGGCGGCCGGAAATGCCCGACGCCTGAGCGTGTTATGATGCCGCCCGTTGTTTTGCCATGGAATCGCTCATGGATTTGAGAAACGGAAGGAAGTTAATTTTATGGATGACGTGAAGAATGCCGCCGACGTGTCATACGAAGTGCGGCTGACGGCCGGGCGCGCGGGGCTTGATCCAAGCGCGGCGGATTGGGAAGTGTGCGAGTTGGAAAACGGTGTCGTGAAAAGCACTGCTGACGTTTACGACAACCTGACACAAGCCGAGGCCGAGAACATGGCCGGGATGTGGACTAAGAAGAAGGAAGAGGCCGGCTTGTAAGGTCGTCCACGGGGTGACCTTCAGGCGGCGAGTCTAACAGATGCCGCTGCAAAGTCGGGTGCGAGCGTTCGTCCGCGCGTTGATGGGCGTTTCGTTCATCATCGCCGGCGTGCTCCACTTCACGCACACCGCTTTCTATTTGAAGATCATGCCGCCTTATCTGCCTGCCCACTTGGAGTTAATTTACCTGAGTGGCGTGCTTGAGATTCTCGGCGGCATCGGCGTCTTCCTTGCCCGCACACGGCGCTGGGCCGGGTACGGCTTGGCGGTGTTGCTGGTGGCGGTGTTACCGGCTAATTTGCACATGGCGTTAAATCAGATTCAGGTGACGGACACGCCCACGCCGCCGCTGCTTCTCTGGCTGCGCCTGCCGCTGCAAGCCATCCTCATCCTGCTGATCATCTGGTGTACTAGAGAAGGCAACCATCAACAGCGTCCCACGCCAAAGTAAGGGCACATGAAAGAGAATAATTGAGCTTGGGTACTCGTGTTATCATGCGCCGCGTGATTCCACGAACGGATTGATCATCGCATTTTTCTTGATGAACCAGCGGACAGACACTCTTTCCCCGCAAGAGCGAAGCGAGCGGATGAGCCGTGTTCGCGGCAAGGACACAAAACCCGAACTGCGGGTGCGCCGCCTTGTCCACTCTATGGGCTACCGTTATCGACTTCACTCACGCCGCCTGCCGGGACAGCCCGATCTGGTTTTCGCGAGACGCAAGAAGGTTATTTTTATTCACGGTTGTTTCTGGCACCGTCACGACGATGCCTGTCCCCTCACGCGCTGGCCTAAGTCAAGGTTGGATTTTTGGGTTCCTAAGCTAGAGCGGAATAAACTACGTGATATTGACAATCAGAAGAAGCTCACGGAACTAGGCTGGGCATATCTTGTTGTATGGGAGTGCCAAGTCAAAGATGAAGAGTTGTTAGCGAAGCGAATTACTGATTTTTTGGAAGGTGCGCCATGAGATCAATCGAGCTTTTCGCGGGAGCCGGGGGTCTCGCTCTGGGTGTTTCGCGAGCGGGGTTCAACCACGACGCCGTTATTGAACGTGATCGGGCCACCTGCACTACTTTGCGGGAGAATCAGCGTCAAGGCATGATCCCTTTAGCGGAATGGCCTCTTTTCAACCAAGACGTTCGAGAATTCAATTATGCCGCTATACCGCATGGAGTGGACTTGTTAGCAGGCGGCCCGCCTTGCCAGCCGTTCAGTATCGGCGGCAAGCACGGCGCGCATTCAGACTCGCGTGATATGTTTCCCGAAGCCGTGCGTGCCGTGCGCGAATTACGGCCCAAGGCGTTCCTCTTTGAAAATGTT